>CAZKRQ010000046.1:0-9561 GCA_964555125.1 uncultured Oscillospiraceae bacterium | reverse complement strand
GCTTTACGGGCACGTTTGTGGATTTCGAGATTGATTTTCTCACCACGCTCGGCTCCGACATCGCGTTCCAGGAGGGGCGCAGCAAGTCCACCGGAATGGTTGCCGACGACTTCCTCGAGCGCAGAGACGAGATTTCCGGCGTGTCGCGCGACGAGGAAACCGCGGAAATGCTGAAATATCAAAAGTCCTATGAGGCGGCGGCGCGCATGATGACCGTGCTCGACGAGCTGCTCGACGTCGTCATCAACCGCATGGGCCGCGTCGGCCTCTAAGCCCTGCATAGCATAGAGAAGGGGAATTGAGACAATGAGAGTTTCTGACAGAACGATCGCCCGCAATTATCTGAAATATCTGTTCCAGGCGAAGAGCAATTATTCGGACACCCAGGAGAGGATCGAGAGCCAGCACCGCTTTGAGAAGGTTTCGGACGATGTCTCGTCGGCGAACCGCGTGCTGAATATCCGCATCGATAAGTATAAGAACGAAAAGCAGCTGAGCAACATTCAGTCGATCAACGACAAGCTGTCGATGGTTGAGAGCACGATGCGCTCCATTCACGAGATGAACGTGCGCGTCTACGAGGAGCTCGGCGTCCGCGCCAAGAATACCCCGACGGGCGACGCGGGCCGCGCCGCGATTGCGGACGAGATCAAGGCGATGCGCGAGGAGATCGTGCAGTTCACCAACACGATGTACGGCGGCAAGTATCTGTTCAGCGCCACCAACGCGACCTATGCGCCGTTTAGCGTCAAGGACGGCAAGGTCACCTACAACGGCGTTGACGTCGATTCGATCCTCAAGCGCGCGGACGGTTCGCTGTATTATCTCGATGAGGACGGCGTGACCGAGAAGGAAATCCCGATGGATGACGACGTGTATCTGGACATCGGCCTCGGTGTCGTCATGCACGGCTCGCAGATCGAGCCCGACACGGCGTTTAAGATCTCCTATTCGGGCCTCGATGTTTTCGGCTTCGGTATGACCGACCCCGACGACGACCCCGCGACCGACAACAGCTATTCCAACAATTTTTACAACGTCCTGACCGAGATCGAGCAGGCCATTCGCGACAACGATATGGATAAGCTCGAAACGCTGAACACCCATCTGCGGGTGCAGAACGAAAAGTATTTTGCGAACGTCACCGAGCTGGGCTCGAAAACGAGCTATCTCGACCGCCTCGAGCAGAGATGTAAAGACACGCAGGACAATTACGACAAGCGAATCAACGAGCTGATGGGCACGAATTATGAGGAAGAGTCCACCAACCAGACGATGAACGAATTTATTTTGAAGGCGGTTCTGCAGATGGGCGCGACGATTCTCCCCGTCTCCCTGATGGATTTCCTCAAATAACCGGCAACAGCGAGCGCGCGTTTGAATAGGCTGAAAATAGAGAGAGCACAGTCAAGAAGGAGCTATGAAGTATGCAACTTTTGAATATAACGGCAACGCCGACAAAGTATGAGCTGAAGATCGAACCGGCGCGTCTTGAGCTGAGCAACCCGGATAAGATCCCGGAGGCGAAGCTCAGCTTCTCGCCGCTGGAGCTGAAGATCGATTCCAAAAACACGACGGTGCGTCTGGACACCTATCAGGCGCGGAAATCGCTGGGATATATGAATATTGACGACACAATCCGCGCCAACGCGGAGAACAGCGTGCAACAGTTTAACCGCAACGTGCGCGAGACGGTGGAGTTTGGCCAGCAGGTCGCCCGGATTGAGGACGACGTCACCATCCGCGACGTGGTGCAGCAGAAGATGCTCGAGCAGCCGCAGCTTTATACGATGTTTTTGCCGAGCGGCGGCGTCGAGATCTCGTGGGAGCCCAACGAGCTCAATGTGAAATTCACCCCGGGCGACGTCGAAATGGAGTGGGATCGCCCGCAGATGGAGCTGACCTATGTGCCGGGCAGCATCCGTCTTGAGATTTTGGAGTTTGCAAAGGTGGAGATTGAATATCTGGGTTCGCCGATTTATATTCCGAAGAGCGCGGACCCCAATTATGTGCCGCCTGAGGAATAAAGGGCCGGGAAGGTTAGCTTGGAAATGCTGAAAACACGAGATTTCGGAGAAATTGAGATCGATCAGACACAGGTCGTTGAGATGGCGGCCCCGGTTTTGGGGTTTGAGAGGTTTCGCTCGTTTGTCCTTTTGCAGGACGAGGAAATGGGCGAGCAGTTTCGGTGGCTGCAATCGACGCAGGAGCCGTCTTTGTGCTTTGTGCTGTTTCCCAACAGCGTTTTTGAGGACTACCACCCGACCATCCCGGCGGACATAGCCAAGCTTCTCGGCGCGGACGGCGGCGAGACGGAGGTCTATGTGATCGCGACCATCCCGAAAGACGCGAAAAAGGCGACGGTCAACCTGAAAAGCCCGCTTGTGATCAACAGGCAGACACAGCGCGGCGCGCAGGTTGTGCTGGACGAAGATCTCCCCGTTCGGTTTCCGCTGTTTTCGGAGGTGGAATGAATGCTGGTGATTGGGCGAAAACTCAATGAATCACTGATTCTGCGTCTGAGCGATGGGGAGACCATCGAAATCAAAATCACCGAGATCGGCAATCAGGTCCGACTCGGCGTTGAGGCGCCGCAATCGATGCAGATTTGGCGCAAGGAGCTCTATTTGACCCTTCTCGAAAACCAGAACGCAGCGGCCAACGTGCCGATGGACGAATTGCGGTCGCTGGCCCGGTCCATCAAGCCCGCAAAGGATCAATAATCAAGAGGATAGTTTTCATAGATATAATGGCCGAGCGCATCGATGCTGCCTGATAAAATCCGCTCGAAGCGGCAGAAATAAGAGGCGCGGTCGCCGAACAGCAGTTCTCTGGCGACGACCAGCTCCGCTTCCAGGGCGGGCGCCGGCTCGTGCAGCTGCATGAGCAGCGTTTGCCCGTGGGCAAACGGGTCGAGAATATCGTGCAGAAGCGTGACGCCCTGCGGGTTGACAGAGGAAACGACAACAGCCGTGCTCTCTTTCCTTTTAGCCGCTTTGGAGGAAAAGAAAAGCAACGGCTTTTTTTGTGGCTGCCCCTCGGGAAATCGCACCGTGGCGTTCAGCTTCAGGTTGCTGCAATAAACATACTGCGCGCCGTAGCGCGGCGTGTCCCGCACGCTGACAAGGCGCATCAGCTTTTTTGAGGACAGATAGACCTGCCCGCTGAAATCGTGGATGTCTGCGCCCTCATAGACGCGCTCAATTTTCATCGGCGTGCCCAGAGGAAAAAGGGGCACAAAATCGCTCGTGAATTCGATTTCCTGCGCGCTTCGGTCAAAACAGGCTTCTCCGGCAGAGAGCTCTTCTCCATCCGCGCTCTTCAGTATTGCAGGAAACCAGTTGCCCAATAAACGCATAGTGAATAGTCCGATCCCTTTCCGAAGCGATTTACAATTATTATAACAAAGAACTGGGGAATCGTCAAAATATGAAGAAGACCGCGCAGCGCGCGCTTGAATTGCTCGGCGAAGAAAAAGAGAGTCTGACGCAGGTTGAACAGCTGACCGAGAGAATGCTGTATGCGGGGGCGGAGGAGCTGCCTCAGCTTATGGAGAGCCGGACCGCGGCTTTGCAGCGCGCGCGGGAGCTGCGCGTGGCCGCGCTGGAGGCGTGCGCGGGATTTGAGGAGCTGCGCGCGGCCGTGGCGCTCGCCGACACGCGGCGCGGCGAAGGCGAGGAGGCGAGCCGGCTGCGCAGAGCCTCCTTTGCTGTGCGCGCGGTATGGAACCGAATTCAGCTCAACGACAGCGCCGTGCGGGAGCATCTGGCGCTTGAAAAACAGTCGATTCAGGAGAAGATCGAGGCGCTGAACGCGGATGCCGGCGCGCAGGTCGCGGGGCGCTATTCGATGGGCGTGCGCACGGCTTTGCCGGGAAACAGCCCCCGGCCCAGAGAAAAAAAGTATGTTTAAATGCAAAAAACCTGAGTTTTTTGCATTTTTTCGCTTTAAAATCGAGCAAACCGTATGATAACTTCTTATAGAATCTGGTGTGTTGTCTCTAGGCAGGAGGTGTTTTTGTGGACATAAGCTCTTCAAACTTTTTCAGTGTGAGCGCCAGCACAAATAAGGGTATGTCCGGCCTCATTTCGGGTATGGATACGGAAAGCATGGTCGAGCAGATGCTTTCGGGGACCCAGAAAAAAATTACACAACAGCAGCAGTTGCTGACGCAGACCGAGTGGAAGCAGGAGATGTACCGCGAGGTCATCGACGTCGTCAGCGATTTTCGCAATAAATATTTCGATTCGGCGTTTGATACTACGCTGAAGACAAACTTTGCAAAAGGCTCCTTTTTTGATACAATGACGTCGTCGGTGCTCAGCGGCAACGCCGTTTCAATTGTGAGCACGGGCAGCAATGCGGCGGTCGGCGAGACGCGGGTCGCGGTCGAGAGTCTCGCGAGGGCGGCCAAGGTGCAGGGACAGGAAAAGCTGAGCGGAGACCAGAAGATCACGGGCAGCGAGCTGAATTTGCAGTCGCTGAACGCCAACCTCTCCAAATATGTCACGCTGCATGTCAACAACACCGCGGTGGCGGTGAACCTCAACGGCGTGCAGAGTGAGAAGGAGCTCACCCAGGCGTTTAACAGCGCGTTTCAGAGGGCGGGCCTCACCAATGTGACGGCAAAGCTTTATGACGGCAAGCTGCGCTTTGTGTTCGGCAACTCGTCGGGCTCGGTCGAGGTCGTGAGCGAGGGATCGTCCGCGCTGGGCCTGCGGATGGCGGGCCTGACCTACCTTTCCGAAGGCCGCGTGACGGATGCGGACGGCAACGGGCAGGCGAAGATGTTCCAGTCCGGCAAGGTTGATCTGGACGCGAGTATTGATTTTGACATCACCTTGGACGGCGTCACCAAGACGATTTCGGTCAGCGATTTTTCCAGCAACGGATCGGCGTCGGTGAGCGCGGAATCCGTCGCAAATGCGCTGAAAGAGCAGATCGGAAGGGCTTTCAGCGACTATATTCAGGTCGATCTGGTTGACAACAAGCTCGAGCTGTCGGTGAATGCGCCCGGCGAAGAAGGCCACCAGATCACCATGACCGGCATGGACCTCTCAAAATTTGGCATCGAGCCCGGCTCGTCGACCTTGTTGTCGATGAGCAGCATGCTGAGCGATCTGGGCCTGACCGGCGACCGCTTCAGCTTTTCGATCAACGGCGTTGATTTTTCCTTTACCGGCAACGACACGCTCAGCGCGGTTGTCAACCAGATCAACGGCAGCAAGGCGGGCGTTCGCCTGAGCTATTCCTCGCTTTCAGATCTGTTTTCGCTGGAGGCGACCTCGAGCGGCGCGAAGTTCGGCATTGAGATCGCGCAGAGCGAGGGAGACCTGCTGGGCCGGCTTCTAGGCAAAAACGCGGTTTCTCAGGGCTCCAAGGCGGTCAGCGGCCCGCTCACAAGGGGCGTGATCGAGGGAACCGGTCTGGACAGCGATTATACCACGACGACCGCGTCGCTGACGATGACGGTGAACGGCAAAGAGTCTACGTTTACGCTGAAGAGCCAGGCGGGGACTACATACTCAAAAACCGTGATCGAGAACGAATTCAACAACTGGCTGCGTTCGACCTACGGCGTGGGCGAGGACGGGAGAGCGAATCTCTCCTACAGCAACGGGAAACTCCAGATCGCCGACGGGTTTGTCGTTTCTTTCAGCGAGACGAAGACAGACCTTGAAAACGGCGAGGCGGTCGCGGAGGCCAGCAAGTCCGATCTCGCTCTGGCGATGGGCTTCAGCATTGGCGGCAAGAACAATATCGCGACGGACGACACGCCGGTTTCCGAGATTTTGCAGCTCCAGGGGGCGACCGTGCTCAAGGCGGACGGGACGGCTGCGGATACGCTGAAGGAGATCGCGCAGGTAAACGGCATGTCGGTAGCCTATGCGGGCGACGGCAGGCTCTCGATCGAGGGCTCCGGCGACGTTTCGCTGACCGACTCGGTGCTCTCCTCCATCTTCGGCGCGGAGAGCCTGACCCTCTCCGACGGCAAGCTGGCGGATACGGCGCTCGTAGAGGGCGCGGACGCCAAGGTATGGATCAACGGCGTGCCGACGACCCGCAGCAGCAACACCTTCTCCATCGACGGGCTCACCCTGAAGCTCAGCCGTGTGAGCCCCTATGAGGCAGGCGAATATGAGGAGACGGTGATCGGCACGGAACGCGACGTGGAGCAGATCGTCGACGCGTTCAAAAGCTTTGTCGAGGACTACAACGCGATGGTCACCAAGCTGCGCGACCTGACCGACGCGGAGGCGACCTATCGAGAATATGATCCGCTGACGGCCGAGCAGAAAAAAGAGATGAGCGAGCGGGAGATCGAGCTCTGGGAGGAAAAAGCGAAGGAAGGCCTGCTGCGCAACGACTCCACGATTACGACCATGCTCTCGGCGATTCGCTCGGCGCTGTATACAAAACCCGCGAGCTCCTCTTACGCGCTGTTTGACATCGGCCTCGAGACGACCTCGTATTTCTCCACCGACGGGGGAAAGGGCATCCTTGTCTTTGACGAGACGATGCTGCGCAACGCGCTGGCGGCCGACCCGGAATCGGTGAAGCTGCTGTGGACGGACGCGCAGGACGGCCTGGCCAGCAAGCTGATGTCGGCGCTGGATTCGGCGGTGAGAACCAGCGGCGGCACAAAGGGCACCCTCGTCGAGCTCGCGGGCGTCAAGGGCAGCTCGACAGCGAAGTCGAATACGCTGTATAATCAGATGGTGAGCATTTCCGAGCGGATCAAGGATCTGCAGGCGAAATACGAGAGAGAAAGACAGCGCTATTGGAATCAGTTTAACTCGATGGAAACGATCATGAATAATTACAACGCGCAGAGCAACATGCTATCGTCTTACTTCTCTTTCTGACGAAAAAACGCCGATGAAAAACGGGTGTAAGGAGAAAATAGAATGCTGAATCCATACGCCGCCTATAAACAGCAATCGGTCATGACCATGACGACCGGGGATATTCTCAAAATGCTGTATGACGAGCTGTTGAAGCGAATCAGTCTCAGCATCGAGGCGATCAAGGCCAAGGATATTGAAGCGGCGAACCAGAACCTGAAAAAGGCGCAGGAAATCACCAACCATCTTCTGGGCTCGCTCGATATGAAGTATGAGGTTTCCAATAACCTGAGCGCTCTTTACAGCTATTTCTATCAGACGCTGGTGCAGGCAAATATCAAAAAGAGCGTCGGTGAGCTTGAAGAGCTCATTCCGCTCATCACCAGCCTGCGCGACGCTTATATTCAGGCGGATAAAGCGGTGCGCGCCGCTTCGGCAACGCCAAAATAACGGGAGGGTAAGCGCATGATTGATTCGGGCTACATGAAGACGCTCGAGGCAGGCGTGCAGATGGCATGGATGCAACAGGATCTTCACCTGCAGAATCTATCCAACATCGAGACGCCCGGTTATAAGTCCAAGAGCCTTGTGTTCGATGAGGAGCTAAAAAAACGACTGAAAAACAAGAGCAATATCACGATGGAGGATCTGCCGGACAGGTTGACGGCGACGGTTGCCACAGACGAGAATTCTCTGTTGCCCGACGGGAACAACGTCGACATCGACAAGGAAAGCGTTGAGCTCTATAAGGCTTACGTCCAATATAGCTTGCTGATGGATCAGGTGAAGAGCGAGTATACAAAGCTTGGCACCGTATTGAGCAGCAGCTTTAAATAAAGTTTAAAGAGGGAATGCTATGGCTTTTTTGAATTCTTTAGACATTGTGGGGTCCGCCTTGACGGCGGAGCGCTTCCGCGCAGACGTCACCTTGCAGAATATGGCGGCTGCGAATACGGCCGCGCCGGCGGGCGAGGACCCCTACCGCAGACGGCAGGTCATTTTTGAAGAGCGTCCCCTGACCTTTTCCGAAGAGCTTGACAAGGTGTCTTCGGGCGGCGTGCGGGTTGCCGATGTGGTCGACAGCGACCGCGACTTTAAACCCGTTTATGATCCATCTCATCCCTATGCGGATGAAGAGGGCTATATCTATCTCCCCAATGTGGATACGACGGAGGAGATGATCGATCTGATGGCGGCGTCCAACGCCTACGATGCAAACCTGACGGCGCTGGAAGTATTGAAGGCAATGATTTCGAAAACCATCGAATTCGGCAATTAAGTCCATAAAAAGCTCCAAACAGAATAAAAAGCATTGAGGTAAAAAGAGGTATGAAGAATCTGAAAGTACGAAACAAGTTGTTTGTGTCGTTCGGCATCGTTGTTCTGATGCTGATTGCGACGGTTCTGGTCGGCGTTTTGCAGGTGCGTTCGATCGGAAACACGGTTGACGTCTTTGCTTCACAGGTATATGTTGTCAGAGGCGCGTTGAACAATATCCGTGTTGAGTTGTACGCGTTGCAGGCGGAGGGGTATTCGCAGATTGTGATGAACGATTACTCCAACGAGAAGTTTGAAGCGATTTTGAACTGCCTCAAAGTAATCAAAGAGCAAACTGAAATCGTTAAGGAAGTCGGCGGCACCGACAGCCCCGAGGTGCAGGCATTTATTTCGGATGCGGAAACGATTGAGGCTGCGGTGAATCAGATCCGCAACGGTGCGGATTCGATGGAGACCCTTCCGTCGATTACTCCGGCGCTGGACGAAATGGAAACGATCGCCGAAGCTATGATCGAAGAGGTCAGCGTACAGGCGACCCGGATCATCGAGAACACCGCGAAACAGGTTACGCTCACGATCATCATCACGGTCGCGGTTGGCGTTGTGGCGCTTTTGGTTGCGGTCTTCATCGCTCTGGTTCTGACCAAGCAGATCACGGTGCCCCTTCGCCAGATGGAGGACGCTACGGCTTCCATTCAGCAGGGCAATCTGCACATCAATGTCGATTATGTCTCCAAGGATGAGTTCGGCAACGTCGCGGATTCGATGCGCGATATGGCGACGACCCTCGAGTCGTATGTCTCCGAGATCTCCAGAGCGATGGAATCGCTGGCCGACGGCAACCTTGATGTCTCGATGAACGCCGACTTCCGCGGCGAGTTTATCGGCATGGCGCAGAATATCAGAGCGGCGGTCGACGCGTTTGACAAGGTCCTCTCTCAGATCGCCGGCGCGGCCGATCAGGTTTCCTCCGGCTCCGATCAGGTTTCCTCCGGCGCGCAGGCGCTGGCGCAGGGCGCCACCGAGCAGGCGAGCTCGGTGCAGGAGCTTGCGGCGACAATCAACGAGATTTCGAGCCAGATTTCCGACAACGCGGAGAACGCGAAGGTAGCGAGCGAGAAGGTGTCGAACGTCGGCGACGAGATGTCGACCAGCAACCAGAAGATGCAGGAAATGCTCTCGGCCATGGACGAAATCTCCCAGTGCTCGAGCGAAATCGGCAAGATCATCAAGACGATCGAGGATATTGCATTCCAGACCAACATCCTCGCGCTCAACGCGGCTGTCGAGGCGGCGCGCGCGGGTGCGGCCGGCAAGGGCTTCGCGGTGGTTGCGGACGAGGTTCGCAACCTGGCCAGCAAGTCTGCTGAGGCTTCCTCCAATACATCGGCTCTGATCGAGAACACATTGAAGGCCGTCAAAAACGGCACGAGCATCG
>CAZKRQ010000045.1:0-9714 GCA_964555125.1 uncultured Oscillospiraceae bacterium | reverse complement strand
ATCTCGAAAAAGAAGCCGGGCAAGGGGTGGCGCATCATGTCCCGCCTGCGCTCAAAGCTCACCCACATCACGTCGCGATAGAGAGACTTGTCTTTGGAAAAGCGGGTGTCGCGATAGATGCGCGAAATGGAGCGGCTGACCTTGGGCTCGCAGATGAGCAGCGGGTCGATCGCGTGAATGGTTGGCTCAAGGGCGCTCACAAGCTCGCAGAGCGGCGCGAGCACAAGCTGTTGATAGCGGGCCCTGTGCGCGTGAAACCAGTCCCTGTCGTTGCGCATACGGTTTTCAAATAAAAAGTCGATGGTGGCCTGTGAAAATGGCATCATGTCACACTCCGATTCTGCATAGTTATGAAACAGGCTCAGCATATTTTAGCATTGACTAACTCTCCGCATCCGCGCTATAATCGCAGCAATCAACATGAGGGAGTAGCCGGCGCGCCGCACAGGGCGCGCGTTGCGGGTCAACATACTGGCCGATAAGCGGCCTGGCCTGCATCCAGCGGCAAGACTCATGGCGGGCGCGTTCGTGCCAAAGCCGTGGGTCAAAAAATGCTTACAGGCGATGGACGCGGTTGGCGGCCGGACGCCTGTTTTTTCTTTTTGCGCGGATTTGCAGTTGAAAGGGGTTCGGAATCAATGGGAATCACAGAAATCATTTTGATCGCGCTCGGCCTGTCTATGGACGCGTTTGCCGTCGCGATGTGCAAGGGCCTGGGAATGGCGAGGCTCAACCGGCGCAGCGCGTTGGTGATCGCGCTGTTTTTCGGCGGGTTTCAGGCGGCGATGCCCCTGCTCGGCTGGCTGCTCGGCAAGCAGTTTGAGGCCTATATCACGGCGGTCGACCACTGGATCGCCTTTGCCCTGCTCGCGTTGATCGGCGGGAAAATGATCTTCGACGCGCTGCGCGGCGGCGAATCGCAGGCCGGGGCGGCGACCGACCGGCTCGATTACCGCGAGCTGCTGCTGATGGCGGTCGCAACCAGCATCGACGCGCTCGCGGTAGGGGTGACCTTCGCCTTCCTACAGGTCGCGATTCTGCGCGCGATTTCTCTGATCGGCGCCATCACCTTTGCGCTGTCCTACCTCGGCGTTGTCGTCGGCTTTCACTTCGGCGCGCGATTTGAGAAAAAGGCGCAGCTGGCGGGCGGCGCGACCCTGATCCTGATCGGGCTGAAAATCCTATTGGAACACCTCGGCCTCCTCGCGCTCTAGGAGCGCGGCGCAATCGAGGATAAGGCGCTGGGCGATGCTGCCCGCGCGCACCTGATTGGGCGCGTCGGCGAGCGGAAACCAGCGCGCGGCGTCGACTTCGCGGGAAAGGGTGAACGCCTGCTTGCGTACCCGGGCGAGAAAGCCGAGCATGAGCTGATCCTTCTGCGCGAGCCAATCGCTGCGCACATAGCGTACCGACTGCGGCCGCAGGCCCAGCTCCTCCTCGACCTCCCGCATGGCGCTTTGCTCGGCCGTCTCGCCGCTCTTGAGATAGCCGGCGACACAGACATAGGAATCGGCCGAAACATAGCCCTGCCGCAGCAGCGCCGCCTCGCCCAGCTCGTTGACCGCGAGGGTGATCGTGCAGGTGTAGGGATTGTCAAAATGCGGCGCCGCGCAGCGCGCGCAGTAGGGCACGGGGCCCTCGTCGCCGATCTCGCGCGTCTCAAGCGCCGCGCCGCAGTCGGGGCAATAGTGAAATTTCATGTGTATATGTCTCCTTTGCGGGCAGGCGCCCTGCAAAGCGCGGTCCCCCTGTTTCAGGAGGTCGGAGGCTCGGCAGCTCTGCCCCCATGTACCCCGCGCGGTATGTTTTCACACAAAACGGCGCGCGGCCGCCGGCAAGGCCGGCCAAGGCCGCCGCATTACTTCCGAGAGGGCGAAGCGCCGGAACCTCCCCCTGCCGGGCGCGGCATGGCTTCGCAAAAGCAACCGGCGCCGCGCAGAAAAGCCGAGCACGGTGAAGCCCGGGCCGTTCCGGCCCGGCGGAGTCCGCGGCCGCGAATCGGGCGGCTTTTAGTATTCGACCTTTCGCATATAGTCCGCGAGCGCGTCCTGCCACGGGCGCATGTGGTCGCCCGACGTCAGGCGCAGCATCATGTTGTCGAGCGCGGAATAGGCGGGGCGATGCGCCGCGCTGGGGTATTCGGCGGTTGTGCAGGGCGTCACGGTCGCGTCGAGCCCCGAAAGGCGCAGGATCTCCCGCGCGAAATCGAACCAGGAGCAAACCCCGTTGTTGGTGCAGTGATATAGCCCATATCGATTGCCCTGCGCGATCTCAAGGATATGGTGCGCGAGGTCGGCCGCCGAGGTCGGGTTGCCGAACTGGTCGTTGACCACGGTGACCGCGCCGGTCTGTCTCGCCTTGCGCAGGATCGCCTTGACGAAGTTGTTGCCGTTCAGCCCGTACAGCCACGAGGTCCGCACGATAAAGTGTCGGCGGCAGCGCTCGCGCAGCATAGTCTCGCCCGCGAGTTTGGTCTTGCCGTAGGCCGTCACCGGCGCGGGCAGGTCATATTCGCGGTAGGGCTCCTTCGCGTCGCCGCCAAAGACATAGTCGGTGGAAATATGCACGAGCTTGGTCGCCGTGCTCTCGCAGCTCTCCGCAAGGTTGCGGATCGCGAGAGCGTTCGCCGCATAAGCCGTGTCCTGATTGGTTTCGCAACCGTCGACGTTGGTGTAGGCCGCACAGTTGACGACGAGGTCATAGCTGCCGTCATGCAGATTGCGCTTGACCGATTCCTTGTCGGAGAGGTCGAAGTCGTCCAGATCGACGCCGACAACCGTCGCGTTGTGATAGCATTTCGGAATATCCCCGATCTCGGAATGGCCCTCGCGCAGCTGTTTTTGCAGCTCGGTGCCCAGCTGGCCCTTGCAGCCGGTGATGAGTATTCGCATAAGTAGATTCCCCCGCAATTGATTTATTATTTGAGCTGAAAGCCCCATTTTCCGAAATATTTAAACATGCCCATCACCAGAATTAAAAAGTATTTCAGGTGATGGGAGCTCGAGCGCTCCCACGCATGATAGACATAGGTCTCGGGATCATAGACGGCGCGCCCGTGCTGCCGCGCGCTTCGGGTGATGTCCATATCCTCGAAATACATGAAATACCGCTCGTCGAAGCCGCCGACCTTTCTGAAGATTTCGGTGCGGATCATGAAGAAGCAGCCGGTGG
This sequence comes from uncultured Oscillospiraceae bacterium, assembly GCA_964555125.1. Classification (GTDB taxonomy): domain Bacteria; phylum Bacillota; class Clostridia; order Oscillospirales; family Ruminococcaceae; genus CAZKRQ01. The sequence goes on along the minus strand of CAZKRQ010000045.1, from coordinate 6,543 downwards.
CGAATTCGATGTCGGTCGGCCTGCTCAGATCCTCGTCGAGCATCTGATAGTGCTCGACAACCGGCCTGAGCTTTTTTTGAAACAGATGCCGGCCGAGCAGCGCGAGAAAGGTCGGGTTGCGCTTGCCGATGATCTGTATCTCTCCCGACGGGTAGCGGATTTCAGGGGTGACGAGCGCGACATCGTCGTGGGCGGTGAGGTAGCCGCTCAGGGCCGTGATCGCGTCGGTGTCGAGTGTGATGTCGGGGTTGATGACGCAGTGATATTCGCTCTCGAGAAGAGGGAGCACGGTGTTGTGCCCGTGTCCAAATCCCCTGTTGTCGGGGTTTTGGATCGCGACGATCTCGGGGAACTCCTCTTTCAGCTTCTCGAGCGTGCCGTCCTGCGAGTGGTTGTCGACGATATAGAGGGTAAAATCGACGCCCTGTGTCTGCGCGAGCAGGGTGCGGATCGCTTCGCGGCATTTGTCATAGCAGCGATAGGTTACGATACACCCGCTGACCTTCGGCTTTGCCATCCGTTCATCCCCTCCCCTTTTCTTTTTTCAGCGCCTCCAGCACGCTGCGGTAGCCCGCCTTGGCGTCGGCGCGCCAGCGCGCCGCGCAGGGCGGCAGCGCCCTGCCCGCGAGCGCCTCGCAGACGCGGTCGAGCGCGTGCGGATTGCGCACCAGCAGCGGCCCGGTCAGCTGCGTCGCCATGATATTGCCCCGGCGCGCGCCCTCGGTCTTGCCGGGCAGCAGCGGCTCGGATTCATAATCGACGGTGAAGAGCGGATCCTCCTCCCAGTCAAAGGTCATGCTCGTGTTGATCGAGCCGACCAGGTCGGCTCCGAACGCCTCGCCGTGCAGGATATATTCCGCATAGCGCCGCCCGGGGAGGATCGCGGCCTTCCCGCGCAGCAGGCCGAGGCTCTCCTGCGCGCGCCCGTCCGCGCCGGTGACCGATTCGGCGAACAGCGCGCCCGCGTTGCCGGTCAAAAGCACCCGCCCGCCGCCCTCGGCATAGGCCGCGATTTCGGCGCGGTTCGGCCGCAGGTCCGCGAGCGCGCGCAGCATAGCCTGTTCTGTGCCCGCCGGGAAAAGCAGCAGGTCGCAGCCGCGCAGGTCGGGCGTCTCGCCGAGCGAAAAGCGCCGGATCTCGACCTTTTCGCCCGCGAGCTGCAGGCGGGTCTTTAAAAAGAGAGGCGCGGCGTACTCGCCGTAAAGATTCATCAGATCGCCGTAGGCGCATACGATGCGGATCATCTGGATTCCCCCCCCGTTATCGCGCCGCCGCGCAGGCGGCCGGTGAACTTGTCCACGTCGGTGAAGCAGGTCATCACATAGATCTCCCCGACCGGGTCGTCATACAGCGCGTTCATCATCCCGTCGATGTCGGGAAGCACCCGCATCACGCCGTCGGGCACCCCGGCGAAGCGCAGGCGGCAAGCGACGTCGTTCGCGAACCGGCCGCCGACATAGACGCGCGCGACCCGGCTGTCCGCGAGCAGTTCAAAGTCGATGTCCCAAAGCCAGCTCATGTCGTTGGCGACGTATTTGCGCGAGAGCAGGTCGACGAGCAGAACGACGGTCATCTGCCCGCTGTCCGATTGCATCATCGTGCGCAGCGCGCCGTTGTAGCTCATCGAGTTTTCGTGCTTGCTGAGCATGAAAAGACCCTTGTGGCCGTCGATCTCAAAGGTGCGCACCCGGCCGCTCGACAAAACCCTGCCGTCGAGCGCCGCGGCCGCCTCGCCGGGCTGCATCCCAAAGGCCTCGACCGCGACCGTATAGGCCGCCGCGATGTTATAGGCAAACATGCGGTTGGCGAGCTGCGGCGTGACGGGGTAGCGCCCATCGAGGACGAAGCGCCCCGCCTCGACGGAGGTGACCGCGTGCGCGGGGGCGGGGCGGGAAAAGCCGCATTCCGGGCAGCGGTAATCGCCGAGATGGAATTCAAGCCGGTAGGCGTACTGCATCCGCGCCTTGCAGACGGGGCAGAACGCGCCGTCAAAATAGGCGTGCGGTGTGGCGGGCGGCTCGGTGCCGGCCGCTTTGTCGATGCCGAACCAGATAACCCTGTCGCGCCCCTGCGCGAGCGAGGCGCTCATCGGGTCGTCGGCGTTGAGGATCAGTGTCGCGCTCTCGGGCAGCCCTTTTTTGAGCTCGCCGCGCACAAATTCATTGTGCCCGTTGCGGGTCATCTGATCGCGATAGAGGTTGGTGACGGCGATATGGGTCGGCGCAAAATGCGAAAACGTGTGCTGGCAAAACCGCTCGTCGCTCTCGAGGATAACGAGATCGGCCTGCACCTCGCCCTTCAGGTTGCAGCCGCACAGAAGCGCCGTCGCGACGCCCTCGATCTGGTTGGAGCCCTCGGCGTTGCAGATAAACCGCTTACCCGCCGCCTTCGCGGCGACGCGCAGCAGCTCGACCGTGCTTGTCTTGCCGTTGGTGCCGGTGACCGCCACCACGACGGGGGGCAGCTGGATTCTGTCCAGGATCCGCCGGTTGAGCCGCAGCGCGATCGCGCCCGGAAGAGAGCTGCCGCGACCGAGCAGGCCGCCGAGAAAGCGCAGCAGCTTACACAGGAGAATGGTCAATGCCGTCATAATCGCCTCGTCAATTCATCTTTGCGTAGTATTCGTTCATATGCTTATACTGGTCGAGATAAGCGGGCATATCGATCGACTTGATGAGCGTCGTGTTGATCCCCGCCGTATCCACAAAATCTGCGAGGGATTCGCCATAGCGCTCGTCCCCTTCCCGGTCGACCACCGTGATCTTGCACGGCTCGGTTTTGCACAGCTCCGGGTACGCCGCGTAAAAAACGGCGACCGCGTCGTGCACGACGCTGACGGGCTCTCCCCCGGTGTGGCGGGCGCGGCTTGGATAGCTCTCGGCCGCACCTTTGAGCAGCGGCGCGGCGAGGGAGGGCGTCGCGGCGAGCTCGGACAGCAGCGCATTGGGCACGCCGGTGCGCTGCGTCACGTTGAGGCCCGCCATCGCGAGGGGAATGCCGCTGCGGAACACGATGTTCGCCGCGGACGGGTCGACCCAGAAATTGAACTCGGCATAGGGCGTGCGGTTGCCGCCGCAGATGCCGCCGCCCATCAGGACGATCTGTTTAATATGATTCTTGACGTCCGGGTGCTTTTGTATACAGAGCGCGAGGTTGGTCAGCGGGCCGATGGCGATCAGCGTCAGCTCGCCGCTTCTCTCCCTGGCGGCGTCGTAGATAAAATCCCAGGCGGGCCGCGGGTCAAAGCCGCTCTTCGCCGGCGGCAGCACGATGCTGCCCAGGCCGCTTTCGCCGTGGATGTCGGCCGCGGTGCCCGCGCATCGCCCCGAAAGCTGTGTCTGCGCGCCCTTCGCGACGGGGCAGCCAAGGCCGAGATAGTCCGCCAGGTCGAGCGCGTTTTTAAAGGTGTGCTGCGCGCTCACGTTCCCCGCGACGGAGGTGAGGCCGACGATCGCAAGCCGGTCGCAGGCGGCGGCGAGCAGAATCGCGAGCGCGTCGTCGATGCCGGGGTCTGTGTCGATAATAACGGGGATTTTCTTCTCATTGCTCATGATGTAATTGCCTCCTTCGGCCGCGCCCGCGGCGCGGGGCGCGGCCCAACACCGCTATTTTACCAGATAGCGCCGTCTTTTACAATTGCGCGCGGGTTGTTTTGTGGGAGCGCATTGTGTATAATTTAAAAAAGAACAAAGAATACGGCATAAAGCGAGTACCGCTATGAAGCTGCCCGAATATGTGAAGTTTCTGATCGACCGGCTTGAACAGAGCGGCTATCAGGCTTATGTGGTCGGCGGCGCGGTTCGAGACGAACTGATGAACCGCGCGCCGCATGACTATGATCTGTGCACCGACGCGCGCCCTGCCGAGATAAAGCGGGTCTTTTCCGATTGCGGGCAGGTGCTGTCGGGGGAGGCATACGGAACGGTGCGCGTGCTGGTGGGCAGGCAGGAGGTTGAGATCACGACCTTTCGGCGCGACGGGGCCTACTCCGACGCGCGGCGCCCCGACGAGGTCGCGTTTACGCCCCATCTCGGCGAGGATCTGCTCCGGCGCGATTTCACCGTCAACGCAATCGCCTATCACCCCCGAACCGGGTATGTCGACCCCTGCGGCGGGATCGCGGATATCCGAAAAAGGCGCATCCGCGCGGTCGGCGAGCCGCAGCTCCGCTTTGAGGAGGACGCGCTGCGCATCCTGCGAGGGGTTCGCCTGTGCGCCCAGCTCGGCTTTTCTTTTGAGGGCAGAACCGAAGCGGCCGCGTCTCAGCTGCGGCACAGCCTGCGCGGGCTGTCGGCCGAGCGGGTGCGCGACGAGCTGTTTCGGTTCGTTATGTGCCGCAATGCGGGCGGCGTTCTGCTGCGGTATAAAGATATCTTCTTTGAGATCATTCCCGCGCTGCGGGACTGCGACGGATTTGCGCAGCACAACCCCAACCACTGCTATGACGTGCTCGGCCACACCGCCGAGACGCTCAATCGCGCGCCCCGCAATTTAACGGTGCGCCTGGCCGCGCTGCTTCACGACATCGGCAAGCCGCGCTGCTTCACCCAGGATGAGACGGGGCGCGGCCGCTTCTGGGGCCATATGGAGATCGGCGAGGAGATGGCGCGCGAGATCCTGGCCCGGCTGCGTTGCCCCAAAAAGCTGGCCGACACGGTTTCGATGCTGGTGCTCAACCACGACAAGCCCTATGCGGCGACCCCGGCCTCCGCGCGGTACTGGCTGAGCCGGGTGGGGCGAAAAAATATCTATCTGCTGATCGACCTGAAAAAGGCCGACTGCCTCGCGCACGCGCGCAGCTATCACGACCGCCTGTTTCGCATCTACGGCTTTAAGCGCGAGGTGCAGGCGGCCCTCGCCCGCGGCGATTGCTACAGCCTTTCCGCCCTCGCGGTCAAGGGCGGCGACGTCAACGCCGCCCTCGGGCAGCGTCCGGGCCCGCAGACAGGCGCCGTGCTGGAATATCTGCTCGGCCGGGTGATCGACGGGTCGGTGGAAAATCAGAAGGACGCGCTTTTGGCGCTCGCGAAAGAATATGCGCAACAAACTATATCACCGCGAAAGGATAACGGAACGCTATGATTTTGATCGAAATGGAAAACGGGAAAAAAATCGAAGTGGAGCTGTTTCCCGATGCCGCGCCCCTGACCTGCGAAAATTTTATCGAGCTTGTGTCCCACGGGTTTTACGACGGCCTGACTTTTCACAGGGTGATCGAGGGCTTTATGATCCAGGGCGGATGCCCCAACGGAACCGGCACGGGGGGCAGCGGCAAAAACATCAAGGGGGAGTTTCGGCTCAACGGGGTCGAAAACCCTATCAAGCACACGCGCGGCGTGATTTCGATGGCCCGCGCGCAGGACCCCGACAGCGCGAGCAGCCAGTTCTTTATCATGCACCAGGACGCGCCCCATCTCGACGGAAGCTACGCCGCCTTTGGCCGCGTGACCAAGGGGATGGAGGTCGTCGACGAGATCGCCGCGGCCGACGTGGACTATATGGATAAGCCGCTCATCCCGCAGGTCATGAAGCGGGTCACCTACGCAAGCGAGTGAATTTTAAGAAAGCAGACCTCCGGGACAGCGCATTGTCCCGGAGGCTTTCGTTTTGTATGGCTTTGCTGCGATAGAGCCGCCGCGGTTACAACGGCGAAGATAGAAGCTTTCGCTTCGGGCCCTGAGCGGGGCGAGGCGCAAAAAGCAGCGCAACAATGAGAAATGTGGTGATAAGAAGGAGCTTGCCCGCTCACAGCCCGTAAAAACAATGTGCCGTCGGGAAAACGCAAGACGCCGCCGCTATAAGGCTTTTCCAGAATTTGCTCAGGCCTCCGGCTTTGTCTGAGATCTTCGCGGCCACATTTCCGGGACGGCCCGATATAGACCGGGTTCACTGTCACAGGGGATACAAAAGGGAGACTTTCCCGGGGCGTGTTCCCACCGTATATTTCAAAAATTCGGCTGCGGATTTTTCTGCGCAGCCGGAGCCCGCATACCTGTCGGAAGCAGGACATCCCGCTGTTGGCGGCAGTTTCGTAACAAGATAAAGCGGCCATATCTAACGAAAAAACACAGCTACAGCGTTTTCAAGCTCCTGCCTTCCGCCAAGGCACACCTCGGCCTCTGAGCTCGCCGCGCTCTTCACAAGCTTCTGTGAAGAAGAGACGCCCTCAATCCCGCACATAGACAATGATGTCGGAGACCTCGCAGTCGAGAATAAAGCAAAGCGTATCCAGTGTTTTGAGCGTGATGGTCTGCCCGTGCTTCATGCGGTGCAGAATATTGGAGGAAAACCCGTGCTTGAAGATAAGCTGATATTCGGTCAGGTTCTTTTTGAGCAAGGTCTGATAAAACGGCGCATAACTGATGATCTCAATCACCCCGTCTTTTACCCTAACATACTTAACAGATTGACTATGCTCAATTTATTGAGTATACTGGATCAGAAATAAAAAAACCGGCGGTGAAAGAGAGAAAGCGAAGCGCCCGCAGGGCCTGCGAAGCAGGGGCCGTGCATCGTCGCAAAGTCCGCTCAGCTCCCTTGCTC
>CAZKRQ010000044.1:0-9735 GCA_964555125.1 uncultured Oscillospiraceae bacterium | reverse complement strand
CGGCCGGTACCCGTCGATATAGCGGCACGCCACGACCGCGCGGTCGCCGATATTGCCGTGGCGGGTCAAGGAGGGCGCGAGCTCGTTGCCCTCGCCGTCGACAAACTCGACCGTATAGGCGATCAGATCCCCGCTGATGCCGTAAACGACGACATAGTCCTGATCTCCCGTCACGCTGAAATCGGGCACGCTGATCTCGTCCTGCCCGCTTTTGCGAATCCCCTTGATATAGTATTTTGAATCCTGCGGCAGGTTCACGATCTCCTGCGGGTCAAGGGTGACGCGCTCGCCATAGCCGACTCCTCTGATAACGAGCGCGCTGTCGTCGCCCGAAACCTGCCTGCCCTCGCTGTTCGCATAGCTGGCGGCGTTCACCTCGCCCTGCACGCCCGCAAAGAGGCGGATGGTGTAGGTCGTCGCGGCCTCGGCAGCCGGCGCGCCGGGCGCCGCGCAAAGCAACGCGCCGCACACGAGCAGGCAGAGCGTTTTTTCCGCCGCCTTCTTTCTTTTTTTGCGCTCCTTCATGCCGCTCAGCGCGAAAATCAGCAGCAGCACGCCGCTCACGCCCGCCGCGATGATGAAGGGCAGCAGCCGGTTTTGATCCCCTGTCTGCACCACCGACAAGCGGCGCTCGGGGACGATCTCCGTGCGGTTCATAACGGGGTCAACCGAAAAGTTGATCTGTAAGCGTGCGAGCGTGTTCTGATAATCGTTGCCCTGCGTCTCGCCGTCAAGAGAGACGCGCAGGTGCACGGTGGCCTGCGCGCCCGGCCGGATCGTCTCAAGGAAGAAGTCGTTTTCCAGGCCCTCCGTGGCGGTTTCGAGGCCGACGCGGTCGCTCGCAGCGCGCCGCGACGGCTGATCGCCGCCGACCGTGTCGCTCACGAAAAGCTCCTCTCTGTCGCCCTCGGAGGAGATATAGACGAGCTCGTATTCATACGCGCCGCCGCTCGCCGCGTTTCCGGCGTTCTCCAGCGTCTCCAGCACCTTGTTGGACATATACCAGTTCGCCGGCTCCGCATTGTCGTTCCTGAGATGCAGCGTCAGGTCGACCGAGTCGCCCGGCAGCATCTCGAAAACCTTCCGGCTCAGATTTGAGGTCGTATAATCGCTGACAAGCTTATTGTCCGCCGTGAAGGTCACATTCCAGTCCGCGCTGGATTCTACCGCGCTCACCGCGGGCGCCATACACAACAGCGCGATCACGCCGAGGCAGAGGACGAATAGCTTCTTCTTCATACTTCCTCCTTTCTCAGAGCAGATGCAGCGTGCCGCTGCCGTCGATGTCGACTGCGCGGCCCCAGGCGCTCAGGATCGCGCTCTGCGCGTTGTGCTCCTGCACGGCGTCGACAACGACGGCCAGCTGAAAGCCGGCGTTGTCATATAAATAGGTGGTGACGACCCGGTCGTTTACCGTCGTCCTTCGGACAGCGGACGCCGCGCTGGGATCGATGGAAAGCGACGTCACAAACGGCGGCGTCTCCTCCCCCGGCTGCAACGGCTGCGTATAATACAGCACGATGCGCTCGTCCGTCCGCGCCTGCGTATCCTCCACCCATCCGTTGTTCTGCGGCAGGCCGAGCTCGATCAGAGAGGGGTCGAGCTCGGGCGCCTTGACCCAGTCGCCCTGCTCGTTCTGCTTTTCCCAATAACGATAAATCGTCACCCGCACATATTCGACGATTGTCTTCGCGTCCCTGCCCTGCGCCTCGGCAGGATTTTGCACGCTCAGAGCCTCGCGGTATTGCGCGCCCGGCTTAAAGGGGGTGTTGGCCGCCTCCGGCTGCGTGCTGCTGCCCAAATAGAGATCGCGCAACAGCGCGGGATTCTCGCCCGCGTTCGCCGCCGTTTCGCCGCCGTGCGCGACAACCACGCCGTTCTCAAGCAGATTGACGCCGATCTCCTGCAACATGACCGTCGAAACATAGTTTTCCGAATAATAGGTCAGCGCCGCGCTGGCGCCGCCGATCGTGCTGAAGCCGAGCAGCGCGATCGCCAGCACAAAAGCGGCAACGGTCACGCGCGGGGATGTCAACAGTTTTTTCAGCTTCTTCATCACGCATTCCCTCCCCCGGCGCCGGATACCGCGGCGTTGCTCCAGTTCGGGACAAGGGCGCCGTCCTCGCTGTACTGCGCCGGCACCGTTTCGTAGACCACCGTCACGTCAAAGTCCTCGGGCTCTTCTCCGTTCGACAGCCCCGGCACCGTGATGCTGATAAGCAGAGGCTCGGTCGCCGCAACAGTCCCCGCCGGCTGCTCGACGCCCTCGCCGAGATTCGCGACCGGCGTGCTGTAATAATACCAGCCGTCGCTGCCGGCCGTCCAGTTCGCGCCGCCGTTATAGCTCAGCGCATAGGCGGAAAAGGCGCGTGCGCGAACGAAGGAGGGCTCCGTATAGGGCTGCGCCGCAATGGTGGCGCGCTTTTGCCACTCGCCAAACTCCTCGGTAATCTCCGTGTTGCTGCCGAAGCGCAGCGTTCTTCCCCCCTGCGCCTGCGCGTTTGTTGTGAAATAGGCCAGCGCGCCGGGTATCGCCGCCGTCAGCGCCAGGCACAGCGCGAGCAAGGCCGTCAGCAGTTGTCTCTTCTTCATACCTCACGCCTCCTCACTGGCTGTTTTCGCCTATGCGGACGGGCTCGTCGTCCACCCAATTGCCTGTCTCGGCGTCATAACGCCGTTTTGTCCAGCTCCAGCCGCCGTACTCGTCGACCTCGAAGCTGTTCACGACCGAGCCGTTGTCGCCCGGCTGAAAGCCCGGCTTCAGGTCGTTGACAAACACCGCCGTCACGATTTCCCCGGCCTCGATCGTCGCCGTGTCGTCGGTCTGGCCGTTTGCGGGCGGCACCCCCACGCGGATCACACCGCCTTTAATATTGTGGATGACGATCGCGGCGCTCTCCCTGTCGCATACGGCGCTCTCATAGCCGTTCGTAGGCGCCTGCGGGGTCGCCGCCGCGCTTGTCAGCGTATACTGCGCGCCCGAATACTCCTCAACGATGCGAACGTCGCACCCGACCGGGATCCCCTCAAAGAGCTGCACCGTCTGCGTCTCCGCCTTACCGAAGGTCATGGTCACGACCTTTTCAAAGACAACCTTGTCGTTTTGTTTGGGGTCGGTCGCGGTCACATGGAAAACGAAGGAAGCAGCCCCCTCGCAGCTCTTCAGCTCCTTTTGCAGCGCAAGGCTCGCGTATCTCGGCTCGCTCTCCCACTTGCAGAAGGTCGCCATATGGTTGACCCAGCCGTTTCCGTCCGCCGAGAGGCCGGGCAGCGAGATCAGCTGCGGCTGGAAGGTGTAGAGAGCGGTGTCGGTATAGGCGATGGTGCAGACGCGGTCTCCCCCGTCCGGCTTCGCCTTATCCACCGGGCAGTGCGTGATATACGGCAGGCTGCCCTCGCTGTGAGGCGGAATATTCTGGCCGTGCACAACGCTCAGATACAGCCCGGCCGGCACGGTGACCGCCTCGCCGATCGTTGTCCGATAGGGCTTCGCGACCGAGCCGTCGCGCGGCTCCTCTTCTCCTGGCTCCTTCACCGGCGCAAGCGGGCTCGCCCCGCCGAAAATCCGCTCGCTGAGCAGGTCGACAAGGCCGGTCCAGTCGCTCGCGGGGGCGCGCTCCGGGTCGTTGACCGTGTAATAGAAAACCAGCCATTTTTTCGCCCCGGGGTTCACCGCCGCGTCGCCGACCGGGTCGCTTTGCAGCTCCTGCGTGTTAAAATTTCTGTTTTGCTGCAAATAGTCCTTCACAGCGTTGTAATAGTCCTCGCCCAGCGCGTCATCCATGCAATAGGCATAGGCGTCATAGCCCGGGATATGCACCGCGCGCGCAATGCAATAGAGGTCGACAAGCGTTTCCTCCGCTTTGAGGTCCATATCCTCCGCCATATCCGACGGAAAATTCAGCTGCAGGCTGCATTCGTCGCTCAGCCCCAGCCCGGTCGCGCCCTGCGGCAGGATGCTCCCGTCCTGCGGCACGGCCAGAGCCTGACCGTCCAGCGCGGGCACGGCGAGGCACAGGCACAGCGCGAGCGCAAACATCGCCAGGGTCCGCCGCGCAAAGCCCCGATTTTCCCGTTTTTGCGCCCCCCTGTTCTTCTTCATCGGCTTCTCCTCCTTCCCGTCAATGGGCTCTCACGAGTTCTTTTTGAGATCGTCCAGCAGCTCCTGCTGGGTCTTTTTCTTTTTGTTGCCGAACAGCACCAGCCCCACCGCCGTCAGGCAGACCAGCGGGATGGCGATCGCCGCGATCACATAGCGGTGCGGCACCCGCCGCGCCTCGCCCGTTTTGAGAGAGGCGTCGTTCATGTTCTCGACCCGGTGCCCGCGCACCAGAATGCGGTGGGTGTTCACGCCGTAGGGCGTGCAGGTGACAAGGGTGCAGTAGTCCTTGCCCTTTTCGATCGTCAGGCTGTCGACCTCCTCGGGCAAAACGATGCGCACCTGATCGACCTGATAGGTCACGGTCTCCTCGAGGACGGTGATGATGAAGATGTCTCCCTCTTTGAGCAGGTTGAGGTCGGTGAACAGCCGCGACGAGGGCAGGCCGCGATGCCCCGTGAGGATGCAGTGGGTGCTCACGCCGCCGACCGGCAGGCTGCTGCCCGGGATATGGCCCACGCCGACCTGCAGCACCTCTTCGGCCACCGTGTGATAAATCGGCAGATTCACGTCGAGGACCGGGATGCGCAGATAACCCATAATGCCGGTGCCGGTGACGTTGAGCAGCTCGTTGTATTCCGCCATCTGCTCGTCGCCCAGACGAAACGAGTGCTCATCCGAAGCGAGCCGGGTGTTATAGGCGCGCGCCTTATCCAGCGCGGCGGCGCGGTCCTCCGCCGTGATATTCTCGACCGAGGCGGTGTAGTCGGCGATCGCGCGGGATTGGTGAAACGAGTTCCACCAGTTGCTGACGGTTGGGTACAGCAATAAGCAAAGCCCCGAAAACAGCACGAGGTACAGAATGATCTCCACGATGTGCTTTTTTAAAAACGCCTTCATAGTGCGGGGTTCTCCTTACTGCCGTCCGCTTTGCCGGGGCAAAACGGCAGAGCCGCCCCGCCGCCGGAACGGCGGGGTTTGCTCTGGTTCGTTCTTTTTCGCGGCAACGCAGCGCCGCAGCTTTTCATTCTCTTATTTGTTGCCCATCCGCTTTTTGGCGATCAGCAGCACGCCCGCGCCGACGAGCAGCAGGCCGCCCGCGATATAGAAGATGGTCGTGCCGATGCCGCCGGTGGAGGGCAGAACCAGGCCGCGCATGTTGACGATCGAGGTCGCCAGATTGCCGTCGTCCGTCGAGGTGATTTTGAACATCGGGATGGCGTTGCCGTCCTCGTCCTTTTGGGCGCTCATAATTACATCGTCCTTCTCGTTTTTCACACCCTCGACCTTCGCTTTGCCCGTTACCGCGCCATTTGTATCCGTCGAAGAGATGGTGAAATACATATCCTCGGCCTTGTTGTAGGTAGCGGGCGCGTCGGTCTCGACCAGCTTGTAGTCGCCCGCGTCGAGGCCCGAGAAGGTGAAGACGTTTGCAATGTCGCTTCCCTCCGCTGCCGCCGCTTTCGGCTTGCTCACCAGCTCATAGGTATACTCCGTCGCGTCTTTCAGCTTTACTTTTTTGTAGAGCTCGAATTCCGCGCCGGCCAGTGCATTGCCAGTCTCATCGGTCTTGTTGACGGTGAGCTTATAAGTATAGACGACAACCTTATCCGGGGTCGTTGTGGCTGTGCTGCCCGCGCCGCCCGCATTGGGGTTGTTGGAATAGGTCAGCGTCACTTGGTTGGGGTTACCCTCGCCGCCGACAACAGCGTTCTTGTTCAGCGTCGCGTTGTAGCGAACCTGAATGACAGAATCCTTGGTCGTTGCAAACATACCCTCAGCTTTCAGGTTTTCAAACGTCACGGTGAAGCCGTCATCCGTCGTGGCAAAGGTGTAACCGCTCTTGATCTCGGATTTGTCAATATAGACCTTAACCGAATCCGTCTTGAGTGTGAGTCCGGCGCTGAGCGTATCGGTGAAGACGTACTTATAGGAATCGTACTTGTCATAGTTGCTGGGCAGCGTGCCGGAGAGAGCAAACTCGACGGTATCGTTGATGTCATAGTCGGCGGCGTCGGCCCAATCCTGCGACCGGTCGCCAGTCGAGTCTTTGCTGTCGTTGAGCTCGAGCACCTTTTTCTCGACCTTCGGAACATCCGCCTTGACGGTCGGATTAAACGGTTCATCCGCGTTGCTCATCGTCAGCACGGAGAGGTTGAAGACCACCTCGTCGTTGTTTTCAGTGAAGCCCTGGTCGACAACCAGATAATAGCCCGCGGGCAGAGTAGTGCCTTCGGCATAGCTCTTGCCTGTCTTGTTCGCGTCGGCGAGCGCCGCAAAGGCGTTAGCTTTTTCGCTGTCCGCGCCATACCCGCTGACAATCAGCGCCACCTTATACGCGGAGGGATTGCTGTTCTGCGCGTTTTGCGCGGTATACTCAAGATCAGTGAAATCTGCGCCCAGTGTGGCGTCAGCTTTCAGCGCCGCGCACAACGCTTCGGCGTTCACGCCGTCGCCCCAGCGAACCGAGACGAGCTTGCCGGTATTATTACCCTCTGCGTTTGTCTCATAATCCGCGGCAAAAATCTGATACGCCGTAAAAACGTGCTTATCTACGTCCACGGTGGGCTTTACCGCGTCATCTGTTAGATTTGGCAAATCATTCCAAGCGAACGCGGTGGCGCTGAAGCTGAGCAGCAGGCAGAAGGCCAGCAGCAGAGACAGCGTCTTTTTGAGTTGTTTCATTTTGATGTTCCTCCTTTTGTTACAATTCGAGAATGAAATATGCTCATCCCGCCGGGTCTCGGCCACGACACAAAACCCGGCCGGAAAAGTAGCCTTTCGCGCGCCTCTCAGCGCGCCTTTTTTCTGCGCGAATAGACGAGCAGGCCTATCGCGCTCAGCGTGAGCGCGCCGCCGCAGAGAAGATAGATTCCCGTGCCCGGCCCGCCGGTTTCGGGCAGCGCATAGGTCTCATAGCGGTTGACAAAATCAACTGTGCCCGTGTGCTGCTTCGCAATCGAGCCCTTGATCTCGATTTTTTCAACCCCGCCCTCCGTGACCCGCGTTCCGGCGGTCTCCTCGCCGCCGTTCACACTGACCGCCGCCGTGTATTCATACCGGCTGCCATTTTTACCCTGGGCGTTTTTGATCCCGCCGCTGTCCAGCGTCTCGGTGACGGTATACGTTGCGCCGTCCGGCAGATGCTTGATGACGATATATTCGTTGTGCCTGAGGGTGAATTCGACGCCGGTGTAGATAATCAGGTCATAGCCGATCTCCTCGACCTTTCCGTCTTCGTTCACGCGGTATTTGGTGTAGGAATAGTTGTTGTGCAGATAGCTGCCGTCCGCTTCCTTGAGGTCGAGCCGGAAGGTAAACGTCTCACCGTTGTCAAAGGGCTCGTGGGGCTCGCCGTTCACGCTCTTTTCGACCGTTTTGGAGATCATCAGATCGCCGTAGTCGCTATCCTCAACGGGGTTCTCCACCGTCGTCACCGAGGGCAGGGTGAACTGCATCCAGCAGGTCGAGCCCGATGCGCCGCGTTCGGTGTAGAAAACGCTGAGAGTGTGCTCGCCCTCCTGGCCCTTGACCAGATAGTCCCACAGGTTGACATATTCGCCGACCGAGGGGTGCACGCCGCCGATGTCGCAGACCAGCCGCTCGCCGTCGAGAAAGACCCACATATCGTCATCGCCGAAAAAGTAATATTCCAGCGGCCCGATATAGTCCTTATCCAGCGTGAATTTCACCTGATAGCGCATCCCGAAATAGGAGTTGTGATCCACTTTATCACCGCTTGCGGGTAAAGTTCCCTCTGCATTACCTCCTATTGTTCCATTTCTTCCAAGTATTTGATTTCCGTTTAGTACTAACGGCTCTTGATTATTGTATAGCCACCCCGTTGAGAACTTTATTCCTTTATAATTAACCGTCGTTTTGCCGCCAAACATCGGGTCTTTTGCACCCGCCGCGACGCCGTCCATCGGCCAGAAGTTGTTGGTCCATCCATCGTTGTCCACAATAATATCCAGATTGGACACGCTGCCGGTGTTGCCTTTATTGACTACTGTCGCCCCTTTAAGCGTAAAGGTATCGCCCACCTGCTGGAAATGCAGGCTGCCTTTCTCCATATTGCGCTTCCCTGTGGCGCTGCTTGTCGAGCTAAACAGATTGGGTGGCGCGGAAATACCTTTAATTCCTTCACCGCTGCTAAACACGACGGTCGGGTCATCTCCTTTGGTCATGCCTGTAACCAGACCAAAGGTGCAGCCACCATAACCAACATCCGTATTAACAGGTGTCGAACTCCAACCGGCGTTTCTGTTTCGCCCGTTGAGCCGGTTTCTGATTCCATTCGTGTCTTCCCAAACGTCAGGGCCTGTGCCCGTGCCGGAGTTGAGGTTGCCAAAGCCAAAACGCGCCTTGGTGCTGTCCAGCCCGCTGTTGATGCCCTTCGCGCCAGTATTCAGCCTTTTTACTCCATTAACAGTCGTATACGTGCCGTCACTGATGTCGTAATCATAGAAATTCGCGGAAACCTCCGACAATTCGTCGGGCTCAATCGGCTCATACACCAGCCGAATCGTCGTCTGATCGGTCTGCGTCGGGGGGGTAATGGTCACATAAGTGCCCTCAACCCCCTGCGGAATATTCGCGCTGTTATTCGTGAAATGAAGATTGTTCAGCGCCTCGCCGGTATATTCGGTCGTCTCGGTTGAGCCGGCCTGGCGCACCTCGACGCTCTTGATGCGATAGTTTCTGCTGCCCGTCGCGAGGTCGAAATAGGGGAGCGACGGCGCTTTATAATACTCATATTGCTGGCTTTGGAAAACCTCGATATTGTTTTCCGACATCTTCACCGTTCCGTCGTCATTTAACTGCAAATAGGTCAGCTTTGCCCCGTTTGGCGTAGTCACGGGGTTTACATTAATTGTGTTAGTGCTCTCAAATCCTCCATTTTTGGGAAGATTGCCGCCGCTTCCATCTGTCACGCCCTTGTATGTATCAATTAACGGCAGGCTATTTCCCACCGGGTTCTCCGACCGAACGACCTGCATAATTTTCGCGTAATATTCGACCTTAAACGTCGGGTTGAGCTGCAGCGCCACATCGAGCGCCATGATCCCCTCCTCGCCGTCAAGCGCAAGGGTCGCCGCCGGGTCGTTCCCGTCCCGCGGCGCGCCGTTTGCCTCTGCGGGTGTCAAAATCTCTTCGCCGGGTGTTTCCTGCGCCGTGCTGGCTCCGTTGAGCACATCCAGCACAGCCGCGCCGTCCGCGTCCGCCGAAGCGGCCTGCGCGCTGCCGACAACGACCGAATCCTCGACCGCAACCGGCGCCTCCTCATCCTGCGTCGGCACCAGCACCGACAGCAGCAGGCCGCGATCGACCTCCGGCGCGGGCAACAGACCGCCGCTGCTGCCGGGCGCGTCTACATAGCCGTCGCCGTCGTCGTCGCCGTTGTCGATCGGCTGCTGCTCGCTGTAAAGCTGCGCCGCCGCCTCGAGCTCCGCCGTCGGCGTGACCGTCGCCTCCACCAGGCAGGCCGACAAATCCATCGGAACACCGTCATAGCGCATCGCGTACCGCAGCACCGACAGATTGATCGACGAGCCGTTTTGCTCGCTGAACTGCGCGAAGGTCTGATATTCCTCGTCCTCCCCGGCGAGCGTCTCGACCGAGAATTCCATCAGATC
>CAZKRQ010000043.1:0-9774 GCA_964555125.1 uncultured Oscillospiraceae bacterium | reverse complement strand
CGCGGGATGTGGCCGCCGGCGTTCCCAGCCGGATACCGCTTGTCACAAAGGGAGATTTCGGATCGTTCGGGATTGTATTCTTGTTGGCTGTGATGTGCGCCTCGTCCAGCAGCTTCTCCACAGCCTTCCCCGTCAGGTCATAGTTTGTCAGATCCACCAGCATCAGATGATTGTCTGTACCGCCGGAAACAATTCGGATGTCTCTCGCCTGTAGCGCTTTGCAGAGCGCCTGCGCATTGTCCGCCACATTCTTCATATATACTTTGAAATCGTCAGATAACGCTTCCTTAAAGCAGACAGCCTTCGCCGCGATCACGTGCATCAGCGGGCCTCCCTGTATGCCCGGGAAAATCGCCTTATCCACTGCGGCGGCGTACTTCTGGCGGCAGAGGATCATGCCGCCGCGGGGGCCGCGCAGCGTTTTGTGGGTCGTGGTTGTGACGATGTCGGCAAAGGGCACGGGCGAGGGATGCTGATTTGCGGCGACGAGGCCCGCGATATGCGCGATGTCGACCATCAGCAGCGCCCCGGCCCTGTCGGCGATGGCGCGCAGCCGCTCAAAGTCGATGACGCGCGGATAGGCGCTCGCGCCCGCGACGATCAGCCTGGGGCTGTATTCCTTCGCCAGCTTTTCAATCTCGTTGTAATCGATGAGGCCTGTTTCGGGGTCGACGCCGTAGCTTATCGAGCGGTAGACCTTGCCCGACTGGCTGACCGGCGCGCCGTGGGTGAGATGCCCGCCGTGCGCGAGCTTCATGCCGAGAATGGTGTCGCCCGGCTTGAGCACGGCCGCATAGGCACCCAGATTGGCCTGCGAGCCCGAATGGGGCTGCACCTTGACATGCTCGGCGCCGAACAGGGCCTTTGCGCGCTCTATCGCGAGATTCTCGACCTCGTCCACATACTGGCAGCCGCCGTAGTAGCGGTGGCCGGGATAGCCCTCGGCGTATTTGTTGGTCAGCACGCTGCCCGTCGCGGCGAGCACCGCCGGCGAAACGATATTTTCGGAGGCAATCAGCTCGATATTGTGCTGCTGGCGCTCCAGCTCGCGGGACATTGCCGCCGCCAGATCGGCGTCCTGCTCTGCGACAAGGGCGATCGATTCTTTCGCGAAATTTTCCATCTCTTTACTCACAATTCTTTTGGTGGGATTTGCACGCGCACTCCGTTGTACACGTACAATGTCTATTGTAGCAAAACACCGTCCAAAAAACCATGCCGTAAAGTCAAAACTTTCTGCACATTCGGACGGGAATATTGTGCAGTTTATAGAATTTGCAAACCGGCGCACAGACACGCGCTCGCCGGGCCCGTCAGGAGCTTAAGCACCCGGCCGGGCGTTCCGCCCAATTTATAAAAAACAGCGCCGCAAAGAAATTTGCGGCGCTGCCGGGGTGTAAAAGCGATTGCCGGGCAGCTCAATAGCCGTATTCGGCGCGCAGGGCCTGCACCATTTCCGTGTTATAGACCGGCCGCAGCATGACGCTGCCGTCCTCCTGTCGCAGCACCTTGTACATATACGCGGTGCCGTCGAAAAAGCCGGTCATGCCGTCGGTGCACATCGGCGCGAACTCCTCATAGAAATAGTCGTCGACCTTTTGGATATAGACGTAGGTGATCCCCTTTTCAAGGATGTATTCGGTGAATTCCTCTACGCCGGCCTCGACCGCATACGGCTCGCTCAGCCCCGCGCCGACCGGCACAAAGTTGCCGCCGCCCAGGGTCACGACCGTCTGCACAGGCATGTATTGATAGTTGAAGAAGAACCATTCGCCGCCGTCCGAATCCTGGCAGACATAATAGAGCCGGTCCTCGTCGGTGAACGCGCCGTCAAACCGCTGCGCGACCGTGCGGATGTTCTGGCGAAGCTCGGTCTCCTGCACGAGCAGGCGGTCGCTCGTCAGGACGAACTGATTGACCGGCACGATCTTGTAGTGGAAGATCGAGAGCACGGCCGCCGCGAGTATGGCCACCGCCGGCGCAAGCTCGCATTTTTCCAGCCTCGTGCGGCCGAGCGGCAAAAAGAACAGGCCAAAGCCCGCGTAAAACCAGCCGATCGCGTAGGAGGCGATATACCGCTCATAGCTCATGGGCATGGCGTTTGACGTGTGGGCGAAGATCGAGGTGAACGCGTAGATCATAAAGGCGTAATAGGCGAGAAATCCGCCGAGCAGCAGCACGGAGGTGACGATCACGCGAACCGTGTCGCGGCGCTTTTTGCACAGAAGCGCGTAGGCGATGGGGGTCGCGGTGAACAGGATCACCATAGTGCGGATCGTTCCGAACAGGACGAGATTGGTCGTCGAGAGCATGTCGATGCAGTTCGCCGCCATGCGGTTAAAGTATTCGTCGCGGCCCGCAAGCATGTCGAAGACGCTGTAGGGATAGGGATTGGGTGCGTTGTCGAGCTGAACGGCGACCCTGAGATGCAGCGACCACAGCCGGTATACAACGATCACAACAGCGAACAACGCGAGGGACCAGACCAAGCGCGAGAGCCATTTGCGCTCTTTTTTGAACAGGCGGTCGGTCGGGGTTGCGCCGTTGATGAACAGATCGAACGCCATAATCATCGCGGCGATCAGGCCGAACGCAAAGCCCATATCCTTGATGAGCGCCATCAGCGCAAGCGCGGCCGCCGCGCCGAGATAGCGGCCCCAACCGCGTTCCTCCGACGAGAACCACGCGAGCAGCGCGCCGGCGAACGCGAAGCCGAGCGGAATATCGGCATAGGCGCTGTAATAGGCATAGGTCCCCTCGAAGGAATACCAGAAAATATAGATGCCGAACACGCAGAAAAAGGCGAGCGCGGGAATGGCGATAAAGTTTTTCCAGCGCAGGCGGCTGAACAGCATGGTCACGACCGACATGATGAGAATGTCGTAGGCCAGATATACGCCCCATTCAAGAAAGCGCGCGCCGAAAAATTGCACAAAGCAGCTCCAGACAGGCAGCGCGGGCGGATAGGAGATATTGATCATGCTGCTCGAGAACTGGGTATAGAGCTGCTTGTGCGCGAATATGTTTTTGACCGCCGTGCCCCAGAACGAAAACTCGTCCCAGTGCTTGAAGTAGGGCTGCTTGACGCTCATCACAATAAAGAAGAAGACAGAGACGGCGATAAAAAACACCATACCCGGCGTAAAAAAGCGTTGAAGCAGCTCGCGGCCGGTTATCCTCCTGATTGCGAACACCCACACAAACGCAAAGGCAGCGACCAGATAGACGAGAATCACGGCCGGCGTCAGCAGATTGAGCATACCCGCAAAGCAGCACAGCAGGGTGATCGATGCAATGCTGAGAAAGGGCGCGACCGACGGATTGATTTTGAACCGAATCACAAGCAGCAGCGCCACGCCGAGCACCGCCATAAAGGACAGCAAAAACTGCATAGTATATCATCTCCTTTTACAAAGATTCCGTTTCGCCCGCCCCCTTGCTTCGCCTCTTCCCGAAAAGCCAGAGGCGAAGGCCGCGGGGCTGCGCGCCCCGCACGGGCGCCAAAGGGGCGCGCCCCTTTGGAAACCCGACAGCGAAGGCTTTTATAAACAGGTTCTTTTCTGCATAGCGACTTTTTATATCCCTTTCTTCGGTCAAAGAAAAGAACGCGCTTTGACAAATTCCACGCTTTTGACCTTGTCCAAAATATAGTCGGGCTTTTCGGGCCAAAACACCGGGAGCAAAGACTCGCTTTCACAAAGCGTTCTATCTCGCTGCGATTCCTCGCTGCTTTCGCGAGGCCTGGCGCGCTGTCGCGCGCCCACTGCGCGATAGCGCAGAAAAACATTTCTAGATGACCCGATGAACCGAAAACCCATAAATCAACCCGACTATGGGTTTCCAAAGGGCCTGCGGCCCTTTGGCCGTCGCGCGGGGGCGGAACCCCGCGGCCTTCACCAGCTCAGGTAAAGTAATAGAGCACAAGCAGCTCGCAGGCCGCGATCGCGCAGACGCCCGCGCAGAGATACACAGCGGCGGTATCGAGCCGCGCGGCGGCCTCCTGCGCTTGCGCCGTGCCGCGCGGGAACAGACCGCCGGCCAGCCGGGTCGCGAGGACCATCAGGCAGGGCACCGCCGGCAGGAAATAGCGCGGCTGTACCCCAAGAATCGAGGTGCTGCCAAGCGTCGACCAGGTGCAGTAAAAGCCGGTGACGACCAGGCCGTATATGAGCAGCGCGATCGCCCCGCACAGCGGCGCGTCGAGCTTTTTTTGCAGTCGTCCGTCGTCGGCATAAAGCGCCGCGATCAGAACAAAAAGCATGGGAACAAGAAGATTGGTCAGCGCGCAGTCCGCGTCCATCCATCCGAATACGCCCGACGCGCCGAGATAAAAGGTGTTGTAATAGCCGTCGATCACCGCCGTCAGCAGATACCGCACAGGATTGGCGAGCACATAGTGAATCTGCGCCGAAACATTGACCCCGTCGGGATACGGAATGCGCTCGACATTCGAGACGAGCCCCGCAAATCCCTCCGCAAGGGCAAAAAACACAAGCCCAAGCAGCGCCGCGCCCACGCAGAAGACCCACCGGGGCGGCCTCTTATTCGCGCGCCCGAATTTTTCTTTCGGCAGGAGGAAAATCAGCAGCGCGAGCGGGAGATATAGCCATTTCAGCGAGATGATGAACCCGCAGAGAAAAACAAAAAGCAGCAGCTCGCGGCGCCCGACCGGCTCGGCGCACAGCGCGCCGCACAGCAGCACAAGCGCCGAGAGCAGCATGGAATCGTAAGAATAGCTGGCGGCCATATACAGCGTCAACGGCAACAGGCTGAGAAAGAGCAGCGCGCCCCGCCGCCGCTTCGCCATGCGCAGCGCGAAATAAACGCACACGGCATAAAACAGCACGTTCGCAAAGCGCCCGGCCCAGAAAGAGATCAGGGCATCCGCGCCGAACAGCCGTGCGGCCGCGATCCCGAGCGCGGCGGGGAGATAGGGGAGAAGGAGCTGCACCGGCGAGCTCTTTGCGTCGCCGTCGAAGGGCTCGCCGCGGCGCTCAAAATAATCGCGGTAGGCGCCGGTCACGCTGCCGAGGCCGCGCTCATGTACCTCCTTTTGAAAATTGCCGGGAAAACTGGACACGAGCCACTGTACGTCGTCGGGGAACACATGGTTTTTGTCAAAGGTGAAGTCGCCGTGCGAGATGGCCTCGGCGCGCAGATAATGGGTGAATTCGTCGGGCGCCTGCATCGGCGCGTTGGCGACGACGAACATCGTCCCCACCACCAGCGCGCAGGCCGCGCCCTTGAGCGCCGTGCCGCGCAGACGGCAGACAATCACCCAGACAGCGGCATATAACAGCGAAAAACCGCCAAAACCCGCGATCAGCAGCGGGGCGGACATCCCCGCGACGGCGGTGAATATGCGGGTCGCCTCATACGCGGCGAGCAGCACCAGCGTCTGAAGAAAGACATAGACGCAGACCCAAGCCGAGGGCCGCTGCTCTTTCCTGACCGCGGCGGCGATGATTCTATACAATACGTATAAAGACAGGTAGATAAACACCCACAGCAGCATACGCGCGGGCTGAAAGCCGTTCAGCTCAACGGCGTCGTTGAGGGTGACGCCGCTGAACCGCACCGTCGAGCGCACCTGCTCGGTCGGGTAGATGCGCACCGCCTCCAGGCTGTCGCAGTCGAGCCGCGCGAGATACGAGCCGTCGGGCTGCCGGGCGAGCGCCGCGATATATTCGCCGCGCACGCCGCCGACAGAGCCGGTGTAATAGACGACCGTCTCGGTGTCGTCCTCGCGCGAGCGGGAGAGACCGGCGCGGAGGCTCTGCACCCGCACGCCGCCGAAATCGGCGCAGTAAAAGTAGGAGTTATAGGCGAGCGCATAATAGTCGCCGCCGCCGCGGTCCTCAAATTCCCAGGTTTCAAAATCGGAGGCGGCGCGGCTGACAAGAGGGAAATCCGACTGTGTGTAGGGCTCGGTGGCCCGCACGAAGGCGAGCTCCGCGGCGATGGAGAGCAGAATGATCGCGCCGAGGATCACGCCAAGGCTGCGCATGGTTGGTTTTTCCCGTTTCATGAGCTGTCACCCTTTCCACAAAGCCGTATCAGAGCTCGATTTTCTCATCGGCCGCAAAATCCCTCTTCGCGGTCTGGCCGATCACCTCGAACCAGCGGGTCGGGGATACGCCGTCTCCCGGCCGCTTGACGTCGAGGTTTGTCTCGTCGAAGCGCTCGCCCGCCTTGATGGCGCGCGCGGCCACGATGCTTTTGCGGGCGATCGCCATATTTTTGCGCTCAGACGCGCTGGGCGCTTTCACGCCCGAGCCGAGCGCCAGCTCGATATGCCGGACCGAACGCACCATCGCGGCGAGCTCGTCCGGCTCGAGCGAGCAGGAATGGTCGGGCCCCTCCATTGTGCGGTCGAGGGTGAAGTGCTTTTCGATGATCTGCGCGCCGAGCGCGGCCGCCGCGACCGGCGCCTCGATGCCGAGGGTGTGGTCGCTGTAGCCCACCGGGCCGCCGAACCGGGCGCGCAACGTGTCCATCGCCCGCAGGTTCGCGTCCTCAAACGGGGTCGGGTATTCGGTGTTGCAGTGCAGCAGGCTGACCGAGGGGCAGCCGTTTTGCAGCAGGGTATCCCGCGCGAACGCGATTTCGTCCAGATCGCTCATGCCGGTCGAGAGGATGACCGGCTTTTTTGCGCGCGCGGCCGCGAGCAACAGCGGCAGATTGGTGATCTCGCCGGAGGGGATCTTGATCAGCGGCATCTCCAGCGAGAGGAGGAAGTCGAGCGACGGCAGGTCAAACGGCGTCGAGAGGAACTGAATTCCCTTCTCCCGGCAGTAGGCCGCGAGCGCGCGAAAGCTGTCGTAGGAGAGCCACAGCTTGCGCACCATATCGAGCTGGCTCTCCTGCGCGCCGGTCGAGGCCTTCTGATACGCCGCCTTTTCGGCGAAGACCGAGACGACCTTTTCGGGGATGAAGGTCTGAAATTTTACGGCGTCGGCCCCGGCCGCGACCGCCGCGTCGATCAGCTGCTTCGCGAGCTCAAAACGGCCGTTGTGGTTGACGCCGGCCTCCGCAATGATATAAATACCCATCCTTTATTCCTCCGAGGCGGCCGAGGCGGGGATCCGGCTCCGGAACATCCCCTCGACGGCCGCGAATTCCGCGAGCTCGTCCTGCGTGAGCTGCTTGACGACATAGACGTTCATGCTGTGCTTGCCGAACAGGGCGCTCTCGGTATAGGTCTCAAAAAACAGGTCGATGTCGACATAGCCCGCCATCATCGCCTCGCCGACATCTGCCGCGATCGCCCAGCCGTAGGTGAATTCCCCGCTCGGGCTGGTGATGAAGAGCAGCGAGCCGTAGGGGATCACATTGGTGTTGACCGCGACGAAGCCCTGAAACATCCGCATCCCGCTGGCGCCGTAGGTGCCGGGCCTGAAGCTGTAGGCGGTGCACACGCCCCGCTCCATAACCCATTCGTATTCGGACGGGGCGTTATCGACAATTTCGGCGTCGGTATACTTTGACCCGTCGATGGGGGACATCCACGCGTCGTCGTCCCCCGCAAGGGTCACAACGTTCCACGGCAGGGTGTCGTAATGCTCGGCGACGATCTCGGTCCCGGTGAGCGCGCCGTCGACATAGGTCTCGCGATAGGTGCGGGTCGCGACGCCGTCCCGGCCGCCGCCCTCGTTCATGACCTGCGTGCGCCCCTCCCGGATGAGGGGGGACGGCTTGGTCACCTCCTGCCACGCGACGTCTTCGGTGACGGTCCGCTCCCGATAGGTCACCCGCTGCACGACCACCTCGTCGTTTTCGGCGAGCACAGCGTCGGGCGCCGGGGAAACGAGGTCGTTCTCCCCGAGCGGGAAGCCGAGCTTTTCCACCGCCACGCCGGCCGTGTCGCCGAGCACCTTGAGCGTCCGTGTCGCGCCGTCCGCCGTGACCGACACCTCATACGCGCGGGTGACACGCAGCAGGGCCGTGCTGCCGAGCGCCTCCGCCTCCACCGCGTCGGCCGGGTCGAGCGCGAGCCCTCCCCGCGCAAAGATCGAGGGGTAATCGCCGGCGTCCGTGAGCACGACGGCGGCGAGCGCACCGTCCTCATGGATATAATAGAGCTTTTTTTCGCTGAACGCGAGAAAAAACAGGGGAACGAGCAGCAGCGCCGCGAGCGCCGCAAAGGCGAGATTCCCCGGGCTCAACAGCCGCTTTCGGAGCGAGGGGGGCGTCTGCGCCTTTTTCGCGAGAATCTGACGCAGGTCGGCGGCCAGATTGCGCAGCAGCGCGGCGCGGCGCGCCTCCTCCTCACAGCTGCGCGCGGTGACAGAGGGCGAAGCCTCTGTGTCGGGTGGCCCCGCTTCGCGGTCTGCCCCACGAGAGAAAGTCTGCACTTTCCTCTTCTCGCGCTGCCGCAGGCGGATCGCGCGGTTGTGCTCGGCCGCGCGCAGCAGCTTTTCCGCGCGGGTCTCGGAAAAGGCGGCCCCGGCCGTCTGTTCCGCTTTTTGCCCCGTTTCGGAATCCACCGTATCCGACGCCACAGTGCTGCACGGCGCACAGCTCGTTGCCGTGGGCGTTTCCCGCAGTGCGGGCTGCTCCGCCGGCGACGGGGTATCCGGCGCTGCGGCAAAGGATGCCTGCGCCGTGTCCACAGGCGCGCCGGACGGCGCGTTGTCCTCGCCGGCTGCGGGGGGCGGCCCGCCCTCTTTTTTCTTTTCCGCGTTGACCGAGACGGCGTCCGGCGCGATCGCCTTTTTCTCCGCGAGCCGGCGGCGAAGGTCGGCGCGGTCGAGCTCGACGGTGCGCAGCAGTTGCGCCGCGCGCTCGGCCGAAAGGCCGCCCCGGGTAAGAGAGGCGGGCTGTCCCGTCTCGTCGGCGCGGGTGACCAGCGCTTTCTCGGTATGCCGCACAATGTGGTCGGGCGGCGTAAAGCTGTATTTCTTTTTTTTGTGCAGGCTCATAGGCGAATCTCTTTGTCGGGAGGCTTTAAACCGCTGACATCGCCGTTTTGTAACGCCGTGAAGGTGCGGTGGAGAAAGCCGGGATATTCCGTTTCCTTTTGCGCAATAAATTCCTTGATCGCCTGCCGCCGGGAGGTCCCGTCCATCGGGCAGGCGCTTTTGACCACCGGCAGCGCGGCGCGCGCCGCCGCGTTCGCGATCTCGCGCTCCTCGCACAGTATCAACGGCCGAATCATCGTGAGCTTTTTTCGTGAAAGATAGCTTTTGGGGGCGAAAGCGGCGATCCGGCCCTCGTAGAATAAATTCAGAAAAAAGGTCTCAACCGCGTCGTCGAGGTGGTGCCCGAGCGCGATTTTATTGCAGCCCTGCGCCAGGCAGAGGTCGTGCAGCGCGCCGCGCCGCATCTTTGCGCAGAGCGCGCACGGATTCTTTTCGCGGCGAATCTCAAAAACGACCTCGGCAAGGTTGGTGCGCTTGATGATGTGCGGCACGCCATACCGCGCGCACAGCGCCGTCACCGCTCCGTAATCCGTCTGCCTCCCGCCGAAGCAGGGGTCCAGCGTGAGCGCCGTGACTGAAAAGGACGCCGGCGCATACCGGCGGTATTCGCACAGAGCGACAAGCAGAGCGAGCGAGTCCTTGCCGCCCGACACGCCGACGGCGACACGGTCGCCGCCCTCGATCAGCCGATAGGCTTCACAGGCCTTGCGCAGCTTGCTCTGTAAACGCTTCATGTTGCCTCTCTACGCTCTGTGGGATGTTGTATTCGTTAAATATACCATACCCGGAGAAAAAATTCAAAGCTTAGGGGTATTCGCGGCGGTGAGATATGAAAACGAAGCGCGAGTCGTCC
>CAZKRQ010000042.1:0-9982 GCA_964555125.1 uncultured Oscillospiraceae bacterium | reverse complement strand
TATCTCCCCGCCGCATTGGCCGCTTTGTTTTTTGTGGGATAACAGCTCCGACTTGCCGGAGGGATTTTTGACGCCGGATCGGGGCGCGCTCTCAGAGCCCGTAAATCAGAGGGAAGAGCAGGATCACGGCGAGAAAGGAGAGGAGAGAAAGCGGCACGCCGACCTTGAGATAGTCCTTGAAGCGATAGCCGCCGCTGAGCGTCATTGTAATGCACGGGGTGGAGATCGGGGTGGCGTAGGCGATGTTGCAGCCCATGAGAACGCTGAACGCCATCGTTGCGGGCTGAATGCCGGTGCGGATGGCGATGGCCATCGCGATGGGGCCGAGCAGCGCCTGGGCTGCGATATTGTCCATCACGTTGGTGAGAAGAACCGCGGCCGCGACCATGACGGCGTACAGCAGATAGGGCGTTGTGCTCTCGCCGAACAGGCCCATCAGCCACTCGACGCAGAGAGCGCCCGCGCCGCTGGTGTTAAAGCCCTCCGCCACGGCGAACAGCGCGCCGAGCAGCGCGATGATCTGCCAATTCACCTTTCTCATCGCGGTTTCAATGTCGATACACCGCGTGGCCACAACGGCGGTCGCGCCAATCAAAGCGCCTGCGCCGCTGCTCACAAGCTTCAGGGCGATCATCAAAATCGTGCCGGCCAGAATCAACGCGGAGAGAATCATGCGAATCGAGCCTGCCTTTTTGCCGTCCGCGCTCTTTTGCGGGGCCGGCATCTCTTCGATCTCGGGAAAGTCAAACGTTTTGCAGATCGGCTTCCAGGCGAAGAGGATGTACAGAACCAAAACGAGCAGGCCGACCAGCGTGCCGCGCAGACCGTAGAAAAAATCCATTTCCGCAAAGCCGTTGCTCGTCAGCAGCTCCTGCGCCATGAGGTGCTGGGTCGGGGAGCCGACCAGAGTCATGCAGCCGCCGAGGGTCGCGCCGTATCCGATGAGCATGTAGGTATCCTTCTTTGTGAGCCTGCCGTTGGAGTTGGCGACGAGCCCACCGACGATGGGCATGAACATCGCGACCGTCGTCGTGTTGCTCAGAAAAGCGGAAAAGCAGGTCACGACCACGACCAGCCAGATGGCGAACACCCGCTCGCTCAGCGCGCGCTTGCCCAGCAGCGCGTTGCCCAGCTTTTGCGCCGCGCCGGTCTCGAACAGAGCACCGCCGACAATCATCATGCCCAGCACGCAAAAAACGTTGCTTGTGCCGAATTGGGCGAGAATGGTCTTGAGGTCGATGATGCCGAATGCGGCCATGGCAAACGCCGCCAGCAGGGCGGTGACGCACATGGGGAAAAGACGCGTCAGAAGAAGAACAAACATGACGGCGACAATAATAAGCGAGATGCTGGCCTGACTCATCGGAAGCTCCTCTTTTCGCTGAATTCTTTGTACAAAATCATTATAACATTGATAATTCTGCAATTATATTCGCCCATTCTCGTAAATTGCGCGCGGATTTTTGCGCAGCATGATGAAAAACGCCCGCTTTCCGGGCAGGAAAGCGGGCGCAGATCGGCCGCGAAGCGGGGCGTCAAAAGGCGAGCGAGGCGGCGCCGAGCGCCGTCGCGAAGGTGGCGTTCTCGGGGAGGACAAAGCGAAGGGAGGGGCGCAGCGCGCCGACCTCGCCGAGAAAGCGCTGCGCCTGGGGCAGAGAGGCGAGGGAGCCGGTGAAGACGATGTCGCGCAGCCCGGTCCCCTCGCACGCGAAGACGGCGAGCATACCCGCTGTCTGGTAGATCATATTCATCAACCCGAGCGCGAGGTCTTCGTCGGTCGCGGTGCTCTTGAGCTTGCCGAAGTTGGAGGCGGTCGCGTGGCCGGGCAGAGAGGGGAGCTCCCCGCCGGTTATGTCGCGGATCATGAGATCGACGCGGGCGAGATCGCCTGCTTCGGCGCGGGTGAGGATCGCCTCGATGTCGTTTTCCTCAAACAGCGCCTTGGAGAGGCCGACCAGGGTGCCGCCGCCAACCCCGCTGCCGCCGATATGCACCGAGCCGGCCTGCGTCGTGCGGACAAAGGCGGTGCCGGTGCCCATGCTGACGACAAGGGCCTCGTTCAGGCCGGAAAGCAGCAGGCCGCCGCGGCCGATCGCCTCAAACTCCTGCACGCGGCTGGTCGGGATGCCGAAAATATCACTCTGTGTCAGCGTCGCGCCGACGCCGGTCAGGACAAGCCGGGATATTTGGCCGAGCGTCAGGCCGCTTTCATGCAGCAGCCTGCCGATGGCGCCGTAGAGGCTGGTGATCTGGTCGTCCGCGCGCACCTGCTGCATCGCGATCACCCGGCGGGAGGCGTCAAACGCGACGATTTTGGTTGTGGAGCCGCCGATGTCGATGCCGAGCACGATTTCCATAAGAGGGGGAGTTCCTTTCAGGGATTATTGGGATGCCGCGCCATTGCGGCGGTTCCGCAAGAGAGCAGGGCAGCGGAAAGCGCGCCGCATTGCGCCCGATTTCCGCCAGACCGATGCCGGCACAGAAAAGCCGGGGAGGCGCTTTGCCCATGGGAAGAAAACGTGGGAGCGTTAAGAAAAAAGAGGGCCGCAATCCGGCAAGCATCTCTGTCTGCGGCGCGAAGCGCGGCTCGCGCGTTCATAGGGGCAACCGGCGCGGATCCGATAAAGCCTGCCTGCGCGAGGCACGCGGCATCTAGCGCAGGAAGGGAAAGCCCGCGATAAAACCGCCGTCCAGCAGCGGCTTGAGATAAAACAGATAGAGACATGTCCCGGCCGCCGCAAGCAGGAGCAGCGAGATCACCAGCAAAAGCAGCCAGCCGCGCGCGAAATTCGCGCGGTTTTTGTGCTCGCCCTTGCAGGCGAACACGATCGCGAAAATCAAGCCGACAAGCGGCAGAGAAAACAGAAGGGAGTAGCCGACATACCCCCACGGCCGGAGCAGCTTCACCCGCTGGCGCGGGCGATAATCCGTGCCGAAGCGCCGCGCGGCGGCAGGGAGGTCCGCGCCTTCACTCAGCGGAGTCTGTGTGACGGACGCTGTTTTCAGAACCTGAAGGTCGGCTGAAGAGGCGTCAACCGCCGCCGTGTCCGCCGGTGCAACAGGCACGCCGTCCTCCCCGCAGCTGTCCGAGGGGAAGGGCGCGGCTTCGGCCGGAGAAGCGGGCGAGGGCGAAGCCGTCGTGTCCTCGCGCGGCGAGAAAATATTGTCTCCTTTTTTAAAGGTGGCCATTTTATTTACCTCGTTGCCTTTTCTATATTGACATTGTAGGAGATAGAGAGGAGAAATTCAATCCCTATTTTCGGCGGCGGATCGGGAAAGACACATCCCCCCTCCGTCCGCCGCTTTCGGCTGTTCAGCACTCGTGGCAGCAGCCGCCGCAGCCGCAACCGCCCGCGCTGTCGCATCCCGCCTTGCGCGTGTTGATATGCACTGCGCGATAAACCTGTTCGGTCCGCGCGCCGCCGCACGCCGGGCAGCGAATCTCGGCGTTGGCGCGCTCGCACAGCGGCATCTCGAGAGAAAATTCTGCGCCGCAATCGGCGCAGCTGAATTCATAGTTTGGCATAATGAAACCTCTCTGTTGACTCGTTTTCTTAAACTTAGCGGATTGCAGGCGAAAAAGCAAGAGCAATTTGCGGTTTTAGAGATTTTCACTCCCCAAAACGGCGTGAGAGGAGCGCCGCGGCGCGCGGTTATAAAAAAATTGCGCGAATCGCGCGGTCGAAAACAGATTCCGCAAAAGCAATAGAAAAGCGGCGCATTCTTTGTGGTAAATGCGCATGTACAAAAAATTCCATCCCGTTTATAATAGAATTAAACGTATGGTACAATCGACAACTATGAGCAATTCCTATCATTTTCTATCAGGCAAAGGAGACATATCATGGACAGAAAACTCAGAGCGGGCGTAATCGGGATCGGCTTTATTGGCGCGGTGCATATCGAGCAGCTGCGCCGCCTCGGCAACGTCGAGGTCGTCGCCATCACGGACAGCGTCGACGCCCAGAAAAAGGCGGAGTCGATGTTTGTTCCCAAAGGGTATGACAACTTTAAGGAGATGATCGACAACGAGAATCTTGACTGCGTCCATGTCTGCACCCCCAATGTGACCCACTATGAAATCGCCATGTATGCGCTTGAGCACGGCGTCAACGTCGTCTGCGAAAAGCCGATGACGACGACGGTCGAGGAGGCGAAAAAGCTGGCGGCCTTCGCGAAGGAGAAGGGCCTTGTCAACGCGATGAACTTCAACTGCCGCTTCTATCCGATGGCCTATCAGATGCGCGAGATGGTCAAAAACGGCGAGCTGGGGGACATCTACACGATCCACGGCGGTTATTTGCAGGATTGGCTGTTCTACGACACCGACTACAGCTGGCGGCTCGAATCCAAGGTTTCCGGCGCGTCCCGCGCGTTTGCGGACATCGGCTCGCACTGGCTCGATCTCGTCGAGTACATCACCGGCCTCGAGGTCGTCGAGGTGCTCGCCGATTTCGAGACCTTCCACAAGACGCGCAAAAAGCCGCTCAAGCCGGTCGACACCTATTCCGGCATGGCGTTGCGCCCCGAGGACTATGAGGAGGTGCCCATCGACACCGAGGATTATGCGACCGTCCTGTTCCACCTGAGCAACGGCGCGCACGCCTGCTGCAACATCACGCAGGTCTATGCGGGGCGCAAGAATCAGATGCTCGTGTCGATCGCGGGCTCGAAGAGCTCCGCGCATTGGGACAGCGAGCTCTCGAACGAGATCTGGCTCGGCCATCGCGACGGCGCGAACGGCCAGCTGGTTAAGGACCCCTCGATTCTCGCAGACGCGACCAAGAAGGTCATCGCCTATCCGGGCGGCCATGTCGAGGGCTTCCCCGATACCTTTAAGCAGAACTTCAAGCAGATTTATGCCGCGATCGCCGGCGCGGATTCCGCGGCGCGCGACTATGCGACCTTTGAGGCGGGCCTGCGCGAGATGACCCTGTGCGACAAGATCGTCCAGAGCGCGCGCGAGCGCCGCTGGGTCAAGATCGAGGAGTAACCGCGCCGGGGCATAAGGCCCGGCGGGACAGGAGACGACGATGTTTCGCATTGCAACGCTGGCGGATTGGTTCAAGGTCGGGCTGCTGGAGGGGATCCGGGAGTCCGAGCGCTGCGGCGCCGAGGGAGTGCAGCTCTACGCGTGGAACGAACTGAATCCGTTTGAGATCACAAAAGAGAAGATCGCCGAGGTGCGCCGGGTCGCCGACGGCTGCGGCCAGACGGTCACGGCGCTGTGCGGCGAGCTCAGCGAGATCATGCCGGGCCACGGCCTCGAGATTCGCGAGGACAACCCGCGCAAGATCGAATTCCTCAAGCGCACGCTCGACCTCGCGAAGGAGCTGGGCTGCGACGTGGTCACGACCCATATCGGCGTCGTGCCCGAGGAGGAGAGCGACCCCCGCTATGCCGCGCTGCACGACGCGTGCGAGGAGGTCGGCGCTTACGCGAGGTCGCTCGACGCGTGGGTTGCCATCGAGACGGGGCCGGAGCCGGTCGCCCGCCTGTGCCGTTTTGTGGACGGCTGCGGCAGCGGGCGGGTCGCGGTCAACTACGACCCGGCAAATCTCGTCATGGTCACGAGAGACGACGAGGTCGAGGGCGTCTATACGGCGGCGAAGCGCATCGTCCACACCCACGCGAAGGACGGCGTTCTGCGCGAATATCTCGGCCCGCGCAAAATTTACGACATCTTTGCGGAGGGGGGCATCGAGGCGCTCGCGGCATTGCCGAATTATTTCGCTGAGACGCCGCTCGGCCAGGGCAGCGTGCGCTGGAAGCCCTATCTCAAGGCGCTGCGCGACGTCGGCTATGACGGTTATCTGACCATCGAGCGCGAGGTCGGCGCGGACGCGGCGGCAGATATCCGCATGGCAGTCGGCTTTTTGAGAGAACTGCTGCAAGGCATGGAAGAAGATTAACATTATAACCCGACATGAAAGGAAAAGAAAATGATGATGCAACTCGGTCTTGTTTCTGCGATTCTGCCCAATCTCAGCTTTGAGGAGGTCATCGACTACGCTGCCGGCGTTGGGTTCCAGTGCGTCGAGATGTGCTGCTGGCCCAAGGGCAAGGCGGCGCGCCGCTATGCGGGCGTGACCCACATCGATCTCGAGGGGCTGACCCGCGAGAAGATGGACTATTATCTCAACTACGCCAAGGAGCGCGGCGTTTTTATCAGCTCTCTGGCCTATTATCCCAACCCGCTTGACCCGGATCCCGAAGCGAGCAGGGTCGCGGTCGACCACATCAACGCGCTCATCGACGTCTCCGCCGAGATGGGCATCAACATGGTCACCACCTTTATCGGCAAGGACAAGAACAAGACGGTGGAGGAAAACCTCGATCTGTATGAGAAGGTGTGGACGCCGATCGTCAGGCATGCCGAGGAGAAAAAGGTCCGCATCGGCATCGAGAACTGCCCGATGTATTACACAAAGGACGAGTTCCCCGCCGGCAACAACCTCGCCTCGACGCCGTATATCTGGAAAGAGATGTTTAAGCGCATCCCGACCGATTATCTCGGCCTCAACTACGACCCGTCTCACCCCTATCTGATTATGGCGGACTATATCCAGCCGGTGTATGATTTCAAGGATAAGATCTTCCACGTCCACTTCAAGGATATTAAGATTTATCAGGATAAGCTCAACGAATACGGCGCGTTTTCCTATCCGGCGCTGTGGCATTCGCCCAAGCTGCCCGGCCTTGGCGGCGTCGACTTCGCGGCGTTCTGCTCGGCGCTCAACGACATTCGCTACAGCGGCCCCGCCTGCATCGAGGTCGAGGACCGCGCCTATGAGAGCTGCCTTGCGGACACCAAGGCGGGCATCGAGCAGAGCTATCGCTATATGAAGCAGTTCCTGTAATCGGGCGATGGCATCCGACAAAATGCTCAGGATCGGAATTGTCGGCGCGGGCGGCATGGGCACAGTGCACATGAGCAACTACGCCCATATCGACGGCTGCAAGGTGGTCGCGGTCGCCGACCCGACCGACGCGGGCAAGGCCAAGGCGGCCGAGTTCGGCGCGGCCGCCTATGATGATATTGGGGCGATGCTCGATGGGGCACAGCTCGACGTCGTCGACGTCTGCACGCCGACCTTTATGCACAAGGAGAACACCCTCGCGGGCCTTCGCGCGGGCAAGCATGTGATCTGTGAGAAGCCGGTCGCGCTCTGCCGCGCCGACGCGCGGGAGATGTTTGACACGGCGCGCCAGATGGGTGTGCAGCTCTTTGTCGGCCAGGTGCTGCAATATGCGCCCGAGACGCGGGTCCTGCGCTCGCTGATCGAGTCGGGGGAATACGGCAAGCCGCTCGACGCGCAGTTTTTGCGCCTGTCGGCGCAGCCGCGGTGGGTCAAGAACGGTTGGCTGTTCGACAAAAGCAAAAGCGGACTGCTGCCGTTTGATCTGCATATCCACGACCTCGATTTGATCGTAAGCCTTTTCGGCGCGCCCAGGACGGTCTCCTACACCAGCTGCGGCAACCCGGGGCGGGCCTATAAAGAGCACTATCGTTTTCTTTACGGGTATGATACAATGAATGTCGTGGCGGAGGCGGCGTGGTATAACGCCGATCTCCCCTTCACCGCGACGTGGCGCGTCTATTTTGAGAACGCGGTTGTCATCAACGACGAGAAGGGCGTGATCGCCTATCGCTTCGATCACGAGCCCTATCGCTTCGACACCGAGGAGAAGGTCAAGATCCCGACCGGCATCAATGTGCCGCCGACCGGCATCTATCTCGCCGAGCTGACCGATTTCACCGACCGTATCCGCGCGGGCGGCGCGGCCGGCTGCGCGCGGGAAGCGGAGCTGCTCTCGGTGCTTGAGATCCTCGAGGGGCTTTGAGGCCCGGCGAAAGCAAAACAGGGCGCCGCAGGCGGATTGTCGGCGGCGCCCTGAAGGTTATTCGACTCACGCAACAGAGAAAGGAAACGGAACGTATGGACACAGCTAAGCTTGTCGCGGACATCATCGCCGCGACCGAGCCGGTTGCGCCGCAGCGCCGCGACTGGCGAATCGGCGAGATCGGCTCGGGGTTTATCATGAAGGACTGTCACCTCGCCGCCTATCGCGATATGGGGTTTAACCCGGTCGCGATCGCATCGCGCACGCCCGCCAATGCGGCGGCTGTCGCCGGTCAATACGGCATACCCAGGGTCTACGATACGTGGATGGAGCTGTTGCAGGACGACAGCCTCGAGATCATCGACATCGCCATCCCGCCCGACGTGCAGCTCGACGTCGTGCGCGAGGCGGTGAAGCATCCGAATATCAAGGGCATCCTCTGCCAGAAGCCGATCGCGATGTCGCTCGAGGACACGCGCGAGATCGTGCGTCTGGGGGAGGAGAGCGGCGTCAAGATCGCGGTCAACTCCAATATGCGCTACGACCAGTCGATGCGCGCGCTCAAATATATTATGGACAAGGGCCTGCTCGGCGAGGTCGTTCTCGCGACGATCGAGATGCGCGCGATCCCGCATTGGCAGGAGTTCCTCAGCCACTACGACAAGGTCGAGCTGTACGGCATGGGCATCCACCACGTCGATATTTTCCGCTATCTGTTCGGCGACCCCGAGAGCATTACGGCGGTCTGCCGCACCGACCCGCGCACCCAGTTCAAGCACATCGACGGCATCACGCAATATACCTATCACTATAAAAACGGGCTGATGACGACCAGCCTCGACGACGTGTGGGCATGGCCCAACGACCCGTGCGAAAAGGACATTTATATCAAGTGGCGCGTCGAGGGAATGGACGGCATGGCGAGCGGAACGATCGGCTGGCCGGTCTATCCCGAGCACTGCCCGAGTACCATGCGGTTCACCTGCAAGCAGATCCCCAACCAGTGGGTCGAGCCCAAATGGGACACGGTATGGTTCCCGGACGCGTTCCGCGGGACGATGGCCAGCCTGCTGCGCGCCGTCGAGCGGGATGAGACGCCCGAGATCGACGCGCGGGACAACATCCACACCATCGCCTGCGTCGAGGCGTGCTACCGCTCGATCGCCGAGCGCCGCACGGTCGACCTGTCGGAAATTTTAAACGGCTGAGGCCGAAAGGAGCATATCTATGATTAGCGTCGGTATTTTCACCGGTTATTATCCCTACACGGTCGATGAGGTCATCAGGCGCATCAAGGCGAGCGATTTTAACTGCGTGCAGCTCGACGTGTCCTTTAAGGACTGCGACGCGGCCAAGGGCGAGCTGACCCACGAAAAGGCGGTTGAGATTCGCAACAAGTTCCGCGACGCGAATCTGCCGGTGATCTGCGTCTCGGGTTACACCAACTTCATCCATCCCGACAAGCAGATCCGTCAGAAAAACATCGAATATCTCAAAACGATGATCCGCTTCGCGAGGGATCTCGGCTGCACCTATGTCGCGAGCGAGACGGGCACCTATAACGAGGAGAGCGACTGGGTGTGGGACGACCGCAACGGCACCGAGGAGGTCTATCAGGAGACGCTGGCCGTCATCAAGGATATCGTCGCCTGCGCCGCCGAAAACGGCGTGACCTTCCTGATCGAGAACTATGTCAACAACGTCATCGGCACGGTCGAGCAGATCAAGCGCCTGTTTGCGGACGTCGATTCGCCGCATCTCGGCCTGCTCTGCGACCCGACGAACTATTTCGACAGCAGCAACATCGACCATGTCGACGAGACGCTGCGCAGGGTCTTCGACGAGCTCGCGCCGCTCATGAAGATCGCCCACGCCAAGGACTGCAAACGCGCGACCGACACCTCGGAGAAGCACGCGGACATCGACGCCGACGAATCCCACACCTTCCGCGGCGCGGGCGACGTCGAGCTGCCGGCGGCCGGTCTCGGCGTTCTCAATTACGAGCTGTATATGGAGCTGCTCGCCAAGCACTATCCGAATATGCCGCTCATCATCGAGCATCTCGACGAGGGGGATATTCCGAGAGCGAAAGGCTTTGTCGACGGCGTTTTGCGCAAGGTCGGCGTTTGACCGTTAA
>CAZKRQ010000041.1:0-9993 GCA_964555125.1 uncultured Oscillospiraceae bacterium | reverse complement strand
TCGGAACAGGGTTTTCTGGCTTGACCTCACTGCTCCGCGCCGCCTTCCCAACGCCGAAGCGTCAGTGGCATCAATGGCACAGAACTCGGTATCTCACAGCGACGCGTTTCGCGCGGGCTTTGCACCCGCTTCCCCTGAGATTCCTAAAAGCATTTTTATTATAATGGCGAACGGGGAAAAAAGCAAGAATTATTGTGAAAACGACCAATTTCGCCGAAAAAAAGGCGGGGGAGGTCGGCATATGGCAGATTTTTTTGCACGCCGATTGACTTTATTATGATAGCGTGATAAAGTGAGAGCGGTTTAAAGCGAAGCAAATCAAAAGAAATGTTTGGGAGAAACGGAATGAAAAAGTTAACAGCGATATTTTTAATGCTGGCGCTCTGCCTGAGCCTGCTTGCGGCGTGTGGGCAGAAGCCCGACGGTGCGCCGGAAGACAATAACGGCGCCGGGAACGAGTCGGGCGGCGAGGACGGCGGCAATCTGCTCGGCGAGGACGGCGTGTTTGTCGTCGGGTTCGATCAGGATTTTCCGCCCTATGGATATGTCGGCGACGACGGCGAGTTCACGGGCTTTGACATCGAGTGCGCGCGGGCGCTCGCCGAGCGGCTGGGCTGGGAGATCAAGCTTCAGCCGATCGACTGGGACGGCAAGGACTTTGAGCTCGAGTCGGGCACGATTGACTGTATCTGGAACGGCTTTACGATGACGGGCCGCGAGGACGCCTACTCCTGGAGCGATCCTTATATCGACAACACCCAGGTCTTTGTCGTCCGCGCCGACGGCGGTATCGCCTCGCTGACGGATCTCGCGGGCAAGACGGTTGCGGTGCAGAAGGATTCTTCGGCGCTTGCGGCGCTCAACAAGGAGGACAACGCGGCGCTGCGCGACTCCTTCGGCGAGCTGTTGGAGGTCGCGGAATACAACACGGCGTTTATGGATCTGGAGCAGGGCGCGATCGACGCCATTGCGATGGATATTGGCGTCGCGAAGTTCCAGATGGAGGGCCGCGAGCAGGATTATGTCATTCTCGAGGAGACGCTCTATGCCGAGCAGTACGCCATCGGCTTTCTGCTGGGCAATACCGAGCTGCGGGACGCGGTCAATGCGGAATTCAACGCGATGAAGGCGGACGGCACGGCGGCGAAGATCGCCGAGCAATTCGGCGTGGAGCTGATCGGCTGAGATGCCGGTGAACGCGGAAAACACAGATAGACAGCTGCGCGGCGCGCGATCAAAAACGCGCCGCGCAATTGCCTGTTAAAGACGGTAAAGACGGAGAGAACCCCATGACGATTCAAACGATGCTCGCGCAGCTCGGCGAGGGAATGCTCAGCACGGTCTCGATCTTTGCGCTGACGCTGCTCGGCGCGCTGCCGCTCGGCCTGCTCGTCTCATTCGGAAGAATGTCCAGACATGGGCTGGTGCGCAACATCACACGCGTTTATATCTCGATCATGCGCGGCACGCCGCTGATGCTACAGCTGCTGGTGGTCTATTTTGGCCCCTATTACCTGCTGCGCGTCAGCGTCGGCAGCAGCTATCGCTTTGCCGCCGTGATTATCGCGTTTGTGCTCAACTATGCCGCCTATTTCGCCGAGATCTATCGCTCGGGCATCGAGTCGATGCCGTCCGGGCAGTATGAGGCGGCGACGGTGCTCGGCTATTCCAGGAGCCAGACCTTCGGAAAGATCATTTTGCCGCAGGTTATCAAACGCATTTTGCCCGCCGTCACCAACGAGGTGATCACCCTCGTGAAGGATACCTCGCTCGCGTTTGCGATCGCCTATGCCGAGATGTTCAGCCAGGCGAAAGCGATCGCCGCGAGCCAGAAGAGCATGGTGCCCTTTGTAATCGCCGGCCTGTTTTACTATGTGTTCAATTTCCTGGTCGCGATCGTGATGGAGCGCATCGAGAAATCCATGCGCTATTACCAGTAAAGGAGGGCGGATCATGTCGGAGGTGCTCAGGCTGCATCAGGTCGTCAAGAGCTTCGACGGGCTCGGCGTCCTGCACGGGATTACCCTGCGCGTTGAGGAGGGGGAGGTCGTCGCGGTGATCGGTCCATCAGGGTCGGGGAAGTCGACCCTGCTGCGCTGCGCGACGCTGCTCGAGCGGATGGATTCGGGCGAGATCGCCTATCTCGGCGACCGCGCCGCGTGGACCGACGAGGCGAGCGGCCGCGCGGTCTATGCCTCCGCCTCTCATCTGCGGGAGATCAAGACCCGCTTCGGTCTGGTTTTTCAAAACTTCAACCTGTTCCCGCACTATTCCGTGCTCAAGAATATCATCGACGCGCCGCTGTGCGTGCAGAAGCGGGAGCGGGCCGAGGTCACGCGGGAGGCGATGCAGCTGCTTGAGAAGATGGGGCTCGCGGACAAGGCGGACGCGTATCCCTGCCAGCTTTCGGGAGGGCAGCAGCAGCGCGTCTCGATCGCCCGCGCCCTCGCGATGAACCCCGCGATGCTCTTTTTCGACGAGCCGACCTCAGCCCTCGACCCTGAGCTGACGGGCGAAATCCTCAAGGTGATCCGCTCGCTCGCAGCGGAGCGGATGACGATGGTTATCGTCACGCATGAGATCGCCTTCGCGCGGAATGTCGCCGACCGCGTCGTTTTTATGGCGGACGGCGTCATCGTCGAGCAGGGACCGCCCGAATCGGTGATCGACAACCCGCAAAATCCGCGCACCCGCGCCTTTTTGCAGAGCTTTGAGAGATAAGAATATGAGAGCCCGGGCGTAGCGTATGGGCGCAACGTGCCTGGATTTGGGTAGAGACAAAAAACAGCCGTGAACGGCTGTTTTTTGTATGGCTTCTTTTAGCCCGTCTTTTATGTCGCCCCGCTTAGGGAGTGGCATGACTCATTTAGCATTCATAAAAGGAAATCCAAAGGATTTTCCCATTGCCTTTTGGTTGGTGTGCGCTTACGAATGCCGGTCGCGCACGACCGAAAACGCCTCGTCCGCGATCTCGAGCGTCTCCCTGATGTCCTTGTCGGACAGGGAGGCGTTGATGAAGTGGTTGTGGTGGTTGGTGAAAAAGACGCCGCGCTTGACGCATTCGGCGATCCATTCCTGATGCAGGCGCAGGCTCGGGTCGTCCGCGATGCGCAGATAGAACAGGGACGGAATGCCGCTGACATGCAGGTCGAAGCCGTATTTCGTCGCGGCCGCGATCAGGCCGTCCTTGAGCTTTTGTCCCTTTTGAATGAGCAGCTGCGGGCAGTTCAGCTTTTTCATCTTCTCGATGCAGGCGATGCCCGCCGCGAACGGCACGGCGGAGAGCCAGTAGCTGCCGGTATACGACATGCTCGAGACGGTGTTTTTGAGAAAATCCTTGCCGCACAGCGCCGACACATTGTAGCCGTTGGCGAGCGCCTTGCAGAAGCAGATCAGGTCGGCCTCGAAGCCAAAATAGTGATCGGAGCCCGCGAGATCCATGCGGAACCCCGCCCGCACATCGTCGATCACCAGAACGGTCCCGTTTTCGTCGCACAGCTTGCGTACCTTCTGCCAGAAGCCGTCGGCGGGGAAGGCGTTATCCATAAAATTGTTGTGCATATAGGGCTGGCCGATCACGGCGGCGATCTGGCCGCGGTTTTCCGCAAAGGCCTGTTCCAGCTGCTCGGCGTCGTTCCAGTCGAGATAAATATTGTTGCAGACGTCCTCTTCGATGATGCCGGCATAGTCGATCTTCTGGGTCCACGGCGAGATACCGTGATAGTAGCCCTTGAAAAAGACGATCTTTTTGCGGCGGGTGTAGGCGCGCGCGAGCATAACCGCCATCGTCGTCACGTCGTTGCCGTTCTTTGCGAAATAGGCCCAATCGGCGCTTGCGACCGTGTCGACGAGCAGCTCGGCGAATTCGATCATCTTGGTTGAGGGCGAGGTGGTGCAGTCGCCGAGCTTGCGCTGTTTGGCCGCCGCCGCGTCGACATCCGGGTCGTTATAGCCGAGCACATTGGGCCCATAGGCGCACATGTAATCAATATAGCGGTTTCCGTCTACATCCCAGAAATAGGAGCCGTCGGCCTTGGAGCTGAAGAGCGGGAAGGCGTCGACCGGAATCATACAGCCCTCGGCGGGGCCAAGATGCCCGTAAACGCCCGAGGGGATGACCTTGCACGCGCGGTTGAAGGCCTCGCGGCTTTTTTCATGAGTATAAATCTTGTGCATATGTGTTTTCCCCCTTTATGCCAGATACATCGACACACGGTCGAGGATGCGGTTCATATTGTCGATCTGCGAGATCATGCCGCCCATGCGGACGCTGCCCTCGCCCACGCAGGCGACGCTGTTGACCTTGCCGTCGAACAGTGCGCGCGCGAGCCGCATATCCTTGAATTCCATATAGGAGAGGGATTCGGTGGGCGGCTCGTGCACGGCGGTCAGGCGGTGATTTCTGACGGCGAGATAGGCCTTCGGCCCGCCGCCTCCGATCGACATCTCGATGTTGCCGTCGACCATATAGCTCGCCGAAGCGCGGCCGACCCTGTCCTCGTTGCCGATCTGCGCGATGGCGGCGACGATGACATGGAACATGAGGGTGGTGCTCTTGGCGAAAAAGTCGGGGTCCTGCAACGCCTCCTCGGTCGCCTTGAGATATTTGGGCAGGAGATCGGTCAGTTTGGTGAACGGGCCGAGCAGGAATTTGATTTTAGTCAGCCCCTTGCTCGGGATCGGCGTCACGGTGCCGTCGATGAGGCCGTTGAACTTCTCGGGGCTCGCAAAGGGCAGGCGGATGTCGCAATGTTCCGCCCCCTCGTCGAGGGTGCAGCGGCCCGCGCGGAAGGAGAGGGTGGCCGACGGCCCGTCCTTGACGGCAAAGCCGACCGAGATATTGGCGTCCCTGACGAGCTCGCCCGCCTCGGGCGCCAGCTCGCAGAGCTGCGCCAGCGAACCGAGCACGCCGTACATGTTGATGAACGCGAGTGTTCTTTGATCGATCATAGAATGGTATCCTCCGTTGAAAAATGTGTCGGGCGTGGCGACTTCTGTTTTTCTGTTCATTTAACAGCGGTCAACACCCGAAAAAGCAGTTTTTAGGCAGAGATTGAAAAGGCAGCGTATCGCCGTAGGCTGCGGGCCGGGAACCATGGGGTACAGCCGCTGAATGAAATAAAAATCATTGCGAACGGCAAAAAACGATTTTTAGAATTGGTTAGCCGTTCCTATACCGCTGTTGCAGGCCCGGCGGCAGATCCGGCCGCCGGGTGGAACCTGTCCGCAGCAATGTTTCCGCGGATGGGTACAGGGAGGGCCCTTCGGGATGAAGGTTGAGCTGCGCAATACCGACGGCCGGGGGGAGGCAATCGCGGCGGATGTCCTGTCATTAAAAACGCTTTTGTCGGGATACGCTTTCCCCGCCCATATTACCGCATATTATAACACAAACCGGGCCCGGTGTGTGGCCTTTGATGAAAAAACTTCCGAATGCCGCTTCACGCCGGGAGCCTGTTGTCGTAAACAATTCGCCGCCTGCTTTTGGCAGACGGCGAATTGCTTAAATCGGGTAAGAGAAAGATGGCGCGGCACAGCCGCGGGGGCGCTATCCTTTGGAGGGCTGTTCCGGCGTGGACGACGACTCCGGCCCGGCCTCGCCGTCCTGCGGGGGAGGCAAAATATTCGCTTTGCGCAGCGCGGGGCGCAGCGCGAGCGCGAGCAGGACGCTGACGACGACCGCGATCATACCGTTGGTGAGGGTGACGACCGTCTTCACACCGACGACGGGCCAGACGCCCGCCCACGGTGTGCCGTAGACCCAGTGCTGCCAGATGATCGTCTTGCAAACATAGAGAATGCAATAGGTCAGCGACCCGCATACGGCGCCGACGACCGTTTTCAGCTTTTCGCCCGCGGCGGCTTTGCGGCCAAGATGGGCGACAAGTCCGGCGACGAGGCCCATCGCGAATTTATTGATGAAGGTGATCCACGCCTCCGACGCATATTCGCTCATCAGGTCAAACAGACCGCTGCCGATGCCGGCCGCGAGGCCGCCCGGCAGGCCGCCGAAGAGAAGGCCGCCCAGCAGACAGAACACATTTCCCAGATGCAGCATGGTCCCGTCCGGCCCGGCCGGGATCTTGATGCGCAGGTTGGTCCCCACAAATACGAGGGCCGCCATGATGCCGATCATGCACAGCGTTTTGACGGTGAATTTTTTCTTTTTCACAATAAAACAACTCCTCTCGTTTGCGGCAGCCGGAACAGGATAAAACCGCCACAGGGCCGCGTCCGTTTCGGTTGCTGTCGTTTGGTGCTTTTCATTGTAACGTGAATGTGATACCATATAAATAGCCAAAATATGATTTTTTTATAGGGTCAGATGGAGGGGAGTATGCAGAATCTCACGCTCACGCTGCGCCCGCACGGCGACACGCCGATGTATGAGCAGCTCTATCGCCATCTTGTGGGGGAGATCTCCGGCGGCGGGCTCGCGGCGGGGGAAAAGATGCCGAGCAAGCGGGCGCTTTCGGCGAATCTGTCGGTCAGCCTCAACACGGTGGACACGGCGTATCAGATGCTGGTTGCGGAGGGGTATCTCGAGGCGAGGCCCCGCAGCGGCTATTACGTCTGCGCGCTCGATGCGCTGCCCGCCGCCGCGCCGCAGCCCTCACCCGCGCCGGAAAAGCCGCCCGCCGCCGCGCTGCCGCAAAGCCCCGTGCTGTGCGATTTCTCGACAAGCAGCGTCGACACGGCGCTTTTTCCCTATAAAACATGGGGGCGTATCCAGCGGGGGATTCTCTCGCAGGGCGCGGAGCTGCTCAACCACGGGGAGGCCCAGGGCGACGTTGCGCTGCGGGAGGCGGTCGCGCGCTATCTGCACGAGTATCGCGCGGTGCGCTGCACGCCGGATCAGATCATTGCCGGGGCGGGCGTGGAATATCTGCTCGGCCAGATGGCGGGCCTGCTGCGCGGCAGCGTTTTCGCGCTGGAGAACCCGGGATATAACCGGGTCGGCAGCATCCTGGCGAACAACGGCGCGCGCAAGGTTTATGTCCCGGTCGACGAAGACGGCCTGCGGGTCGACCGGCTCGCCGGCAGCGGCGCGCAGGTGGTCTGCGTCACGCCGAGCCACCAGTTCCCGACGGGCGCGGCGATGCCGATGCGCCGGCGCGCGGCGCTGCTCGCGTGGGCGGGGGAGAAGCCCGGCCGCTATGTGCTGGAGGACGACTATGACAGCGAATTCCGGTTTGACCGCAAGCCGGTCCCCGCCCTGCAGGGGCTGGACAGGGAGGGCCGCGTCGTCTATTTCGGCACCTTTTCCCGCTCCCTCGCGCCCTCGATCCGCGCGGCGTATATGGTGCTGCCGCCCGCCCTGCTCGCGCGGTATCGGGCGCAGTTCTCGGCCTATTCCTCGACAATCTCCCGTTTTGAGCAGCAGACAATCGCGCGCTTTATCGACGAGGGGCATTTTGCCCGGCACCTTGCGCGGTTGCGCGTGGCCTACCGCAGCCGCAGGGACGCGCTTGTGCAGGGCCTCACCGAGGCGCTCGGCGCGCAGAGAATCGAGATCCGCGGCGCGCATACGGGGCTGCATCTGCTTCTCACCGTGCGCGGCGCGCGCGGCGAGGCGGGGCTTGTTGCGTCGGCCCGCGAAGCGGGCGTTCGCTTGACGGGGTTGTCGCGCTACTACGCCGCGTGTGAGGAGGATTGCCCGCCCAATACGGTCGTTCTCGGCTATTCGGCGCTGCGCGAGCCGCAGATTCGGCAGGCGTGCCGCCTGCTCGCCGGCGCATGGGGCGGCGAAATTGGATGAATCGGGGCGCACAGGCGCGTCCTCCCCGCATTTTTTCGCTTAAAGGAGAAAGGTTGTGGGACAATGCCTGCAAAGTGTCCCAACCCGCTTGACATCCACAGCGCGTTGTGGTATAGTTCTACCCACATTGAGGGAGTAGTCAGCACGGAAGTGCGCCAAATCAACATGCATGGCCGCAACGCGGTCTGGTTTGGCTAAAAGGCTTTGCGAAAATAGTCGCCTTTAAGACAAGACTCATGTATGGCGGATTCGCCGTACATGAGCCTTTTGTTTTCGCGAGTCCGCCGCGCGATACGGCGAAAAAACCGTTTTGTGCCTTTTGGACGAGCCTCAAGGACAGGTCGGATTTTCTGGAAAGAAGGAGAGTCACGGTAATGGAAATGTATCTGAAAACGGCCGGGCAGGCGCTTGCCGAGACGGGCTCGCGGCCCGAGGGCCTCAGCGAGGCTGAGGCACAGGCGGCGCTTGAAAAGACGGGGAAGAACAGGCTGGCGCAGCCGAAAAAGCCGTCGGCGCTCAAGCGCTTCTTTGAGCAGCTTGCGGACCCGATGATCCTCGTGCTGCTCGCGGCGGCGGCCGTGTCGGCGGGCACGGCGCTCTATACGGGGGAATCGCTCGCGGACGTGTTTATCATTCTGGCCGTCGTGCTTATCAACGCGGTGCTCGGTGTTTTGCAGGAGAGCAAGGCGGAAAAAGCGATCGAGGCGCTCAACGAGATGAGCGCGGCGACCTGCAAGGTGCTGCGCGGCGGGATGCTGCGGGTAATCAAAAGCGAGGACGTCGCGG
Organism: uncultured Oscillospiraceae bacterium; assembly: GCA_964555125.1. GTDB lineage: Bacteria > Bacillota > Clostridia > Oscillospirales > Ruminococcaceae > CAZKRQ01. Next base: position 1,448 of record CAZKRQ010000041.1, on the reverse strand, counting down.
TAGGGGACATCCTCGTGCTCGAGGCGGGCGACGCGGTGCCCGCCGACGCGCGGATCCTCGAGGCCGCGAGCCTCAAGGCGGAGGAGTCCGCGCTGACCGGCGAGTCGGTGCCGGTCAATAAGCAGACCGAGCCCCTTCAGGCGGACGAGGGAAAAACGGTGCCGCTGGGCGACCGCGCCAATATGCTGTATATGGGCAGCACCATCGCGTATGGGCGCGCAAAGGCGGTCGCCGTCGCGACGGGGATGCGGACCGAAATGGGCAGAATCGCCGAGGCGATCACCCAGGCGAAGGAGAGCAAAACACCGTTGCAGCAAAAGCTCGCGCAGCTCTCGAAGACCCTGACATGGCTTGTGCTGGGTATCTGCGCGTTCATCTTCGGGTTCAGCGTGCTGAAAGCCGGGGATTTTCGCGCGAGCGTCATTCTCGACAGCTTTCTGGTCGCGGTGTCTCTGGCGGTCGCCGCCATTCCCGAAGGGCTCGCGGCGGTCGTGACCATCGTGCTCTCGATCGGGGTGACCAAGATGTCCAAACGCAACGCGGTCATCCGCAAGCTGACGGCGGTCGAGACGCTCGGCTGCACCCAGATCATCTGCTCGGACAAGACCGGCACCCTGACGCAGAACAAGATGACGGTCGTGCAGAGCTGGGGCGCGGACGAGGCGATGACGGCGACGGCGATGGCGCTCTGCTCGGACGCGGAACTGGACGAGCGGGACGAGGCGGTCGGCGAGCCGACCGAATGCGCGCTGGTCAACTTCGCCTGCGCGCGGGGCCTGAAAAAATACGACCTGAAAAAGAGCCAGCCCCGTGTCGGCGAGGCGCCGTTCGACTCGATGCGCAAGCTCATGAGTACCCTGCACGAAAAGGACGGCGGCTATATCCAATACACCAAGGGCGCGCCCGACGAGCTGTTGAAATGCTGCGCCTATATCTATAGGGACGGCGGGGCCGTCCCGCTGACCGAGGAGGACCGCGCCGCCATCCTCGCGCAGAATAAAGCGATGGCGGACAAGGCGCTGCGCGTGCTCGCCGCCGCTTATAAGCCGCTGGAGTCGTTGCCGGCGTCCTTTGAGCCCGGCGCACTGGAAAAGGAGCTCGTCTTCCTCGGCCTGGCCGGGATGATCGACCCGGTGCGCGAGGAGGTGGCGGACGCGATCCGGCAGTGCCGCGAGGCCTCCATCCGGCCGATCATGATCACCGGCGACCACCGCGACACCGCCGTCGCCATCGCCACCCAGCTCGGCATCATCACCGACCCCTCTCAGGCGATCACCGGCGCGCAGCTCGATGCGCTCTCGCAGGAGGAATTCGCCGAACGGGTCGTCGATTTTGGGGTGTATGCCCGCGTGCAGCCCGAGCACAAGGTGCGCATCGTCAACGCGTGGCGGGCGCGCGGCTGCATCACCGCCATGACCGGCGACGGGGTCAACGACGCGCCCTCGATC
>CAZKRQ010000040.1:0-10115 GCA_964555125.1 uncultured Oscillospiraceae bacterium | reverse complement strand
TTTGCGCACGAACTTGACCAGCTCGGTGGCGTAGTGCAGGTCGCCGCCGGTGCCTGTCCAGCCGAAGGGCAGGTCGCCGCGCAGCGCGAGCATGTGATCGACGCCGTGCGCGAGATAGGTGTTCAGCTGGTCGCGAATGCCCTCCCGGGTGTTGCCGATGCAGGTGAAGTGGGTGACGGGCACCGCCTTGCCGCTGGCCTTGATCGAATCGAGCACCTCGAGGTTTTTGCCGACATTGCCGCCGCCCGCGCCATAGGTGCAGGAAATGTAGTCGGGATGCAGCTCATAGAGGTGATCGAGCACGCCGCCCGCGGCGGTCAGCTTCGCCATGCCGGCGTCGGTCTTAGGCGGAAACACCTCGAAAGAAAAGGCCATCCGCCGGTTCAAAATATCTGTGATCTTCATGCTACTTCCACTCCTGTTCTTTCTTTATTGTTGATCCTTGCAAATTTCCTGCCTCCGCGAAGGCGGAGACAAAAATTTCCGACAGTTGCGCACGCCCACCGAAAAAACACCGCCGGCACCGCCCCGCGCCAAAGCGCGAAGCGGAGAAAGCCGCATACGGTGTCTGCGCATGACAGCGCGGGTGGACACAGCACGGCAATCACTCGATCAACGTAAAAGAAAAGCGCTGGCGCAGCCCGGCAATGTCGACGTCAAAAATAATGTCTGCGCCGCTTTGGCTGCTCTCGACCGCGACCTCTTTGCCCTTGCACATCTCGCGCACATAAGCCTCGGGGTCGTCGGTCTCCACTTCCTCAAAGAACACGTCTCTCATCTGATTGCCCGCACAGTTGTTGAATATCTCCCGTGCCATCTCATATCGTTTCATGGTATGATGTTGCCCTTTCAACCGCAACTTCTTCATGCGGCGTCTCTGTCCAATCTCTCAAGTCTTATTTTATACTATTCGAGGGACAACTTGCAACGCCTATTGTCAAGAAATTTTCTATTTTTTTAGACCATTGTATAAATATAGTTTCAAAATTTTCGGATTTACGCTAAACTTGTAAGCATGTTGAAAAAAGTCTGTGGAGGCGACCTCATTTTGATACGCAGCGAATGTCATTGCCATTTTGTTCTCGACGGCGCGGATTTCCGCCGCGCCCTCGCCGTCCATCGCGGCGCGGACGAAGCGGAGCTGCGCCGCGTCCTCGCCGCCTACCGCGACGCGGGCGTCCTGCGCCTGCGGGACGGCGGCGACAATCTCGGCGCCTGCCTGCGCGCCAAAACGCTCGCGCCGGAATACGGCATCGATCTGCGCGTTCCCTCCTTCGCGATCCACAAAAACGGGCTTTACGGCGCGCTGGTCGGGCGGGGCTTCGACACCCTTTCAGACTATGCGTCACTGGTCGCGCGGGCCGCGGCGGACGGCGCGGACTTTATCAAGCTCATGGTCTCGGGCATCGTCGATTTTGCGCAGTTCGGCGTGCTCTCCTGCCCCAGCCTGCCCGCGCCGCTCGTGCGGGAGATGGTCCACATCGCGCACGAATCCGGCCTGCGCGTGATGGCGCACGCCAACGGCGAGGCGGTGCGCACCGCGCTGGAGTGCGGCGCCGACAGCGTCGAGCACGGCTATTTTGCCCCGCCCGCCTGCGCCGCGCTGTTCGCCCAGACCGGCGCCGTCTATGTGCCGACCCTCGCGACCTGCGGCAACCTGATCGGCGCCGGGCGCTTTCCCGACGAGCCGCTGCGCCGCATCCATGAGGATCACTGCGCTTTTGCCGCGCAGTGCGCCGAAGCGGGGGCGCTCGTCGCTTCGGGCAGCGACGCGGGCGCATGGCGGGTGCCTCACCCGCGCGGGGTCCTCGACGAGCTCGCCTATCTGCGCGCCCTCGGCCTGACCGACGACGCAATCGGCAGGGCCAACGACGCCGTTTTCGACCGTTTTCGCGCGCCGGCGGCCTGACGGCACTCCGTTGTTTGTGGCGGATTTTCCGGCGCGGTCCCTTTTTTGCTCCCGAAATCGGCTCCCCCTGCCCGGGCAGGTCAGAAGCTCCGGCCGAGCCGGAAATATGCATAAACCCCGAAAGGGCGTCCGGCAAGCGTTGAAAGACGCGCTGAAAAATTTAAGCTTGCGGGATTTATTCCGCTGCCCATAAACGGGTTATTCCGCCTCAAATTAAGGTCAGCGCCCATCTGCCAACCCTTCTCGTTTAAGGCTTTTTGCGGAATACCTCCCCCGGCTTTACCGGGGTACCGGCACAATGAAACAAGCGCCCAACGAAGAGCGAGGCCACGTTGAGCGCGTTTGTGCTTTCAGCTGTTCAGCACGCGGTATCCACGATCACAACCCCGTTGACGAGGTCGGCGGAGATCAGGCGGCCCTTCAGCTCGGTCGTGCACTGCAAAATATCGGTCAGGGTGATGTCCTCGCCCTGCACGTCGATTTTCATCACATTTTTGCACAGCAGGTTTTCCTCTGCGCGGTTTTTATTATACACTGCGGAAAGACACATGGAAGTCTTCACTCCTTTAACGAGGCGACGATCGCCGCGAGGCGGACGTTGCCCTTGTTGTAGTCGTCGATCGCCGCGTCGAGCTGGCTCGCGGCGTCCGCCCTGCCCATCGCGTCGAGCTGCGCCTTCATGTCGCCGAGCTCCTGGACGTGGTGCTGGTTGTGCTTGAGCATATAATCGAGCATCGCGACGGTCTCGTTGCTCCCCTGCCCGCCGCAGCCGCAGCACTCGTGGGTGTGCTCGTGGTCGTGGGTGTGGTCATGGATATGCTCATGCGTATGCGTGTGGGTGTGCTCATGGGTGTGCGCGCAGCAATCGTGGTCGTGCGCGCAGCCGTGCTCATGTCCTTCGTGCATGGAATCGTCTCTCCTTTTTTCATTTTATTCTTCCCGGATAGGATGCCGCAACGCGCCCCGGCAGATACAGGGAAAAAGATGTTTTCGCCCTTATCTTACCACATTGACAGCAATTTCACAAGAAAAATCACGCGGCGCTCGAGCTGCCGCCCGTTCAGCGGCTCTCCTCGATCGCGGCGCGCACCTCGTCGGGCACCAGCCGGATATAATCCGTCAGGCCCATGCTGTGCGTGCCGACGACGCTGATGCGACATTTGGACATGGGGATCAGCACCTTTTTCGCCCTGCATTCGCTGACGGCCAGCGCCATGCGCGGCGTGATCTCGCCGAGCAGCGAATCGGCCTGCACAATCCCGATAGGGCCGATGATCACATCGGCGTCGCGGCAGGCGACGATCACCGGGTTCTCGCCGGTCGCCGCGTTGTCGGCCCCCGCCTTGAGCATATTGGAGGTCGCAATGCTGTTGGTGCCGATCGCCGTGATCTCATAATCCGGCATATTCTTTTTAAGCTGTTCGACGACGGCTTTTCCGATGCTGCCGCCCTGTCCGTCGATCACAATAATTTTCAATCGCTGAAACCTCCTGCGCGGTGTTTGTGTGAAGCGCAAAAAAAGAGGACAAGTCGCAAACGACTTGTCCCCTGGCACCCCCAGACGGAATCGAACCATCAACTGACCCTTAGGAGGGGCCCGTTATATCCATTTAACTATGGGGGCGCAATGCGGTGATGCTGGCCGTGTGCGTTTTCATGCCGGGGCGGCGGCCCGGCCGCCCTTTGCCGCCCGACCGGCTGTGTCCTATCATACCACAAAAGGCCCGCCGCTGGCAAGTCTCTCAAAAAGCGGGCGGCGCGGTGAGGTTTTTGATTTTTTCTGTTTACCGGCGCGGCGCGCGGTGGTATACTAAGAATAACATCAGCGAGGAAGCGCACCATGTTTTTACTCAGTATTTGCCCAAAACAGCCCGACATCGACACGATGCCCGTGCTCAAAACGACCTTTTACCCCTGGACGGAGGGGAGCTTTCGCCCCCTGTGCTATGCGCGCGCCGCCGTTGTCGAGGGGGAGGGTCTCCTTTTTGATTTGCAGTCCTTTGAAAGGGATCCGGCGCTGGGCGGCGGCGACATCCTGGACGACAGCTGCGCCGCGCTCACCTTTCGTTTTTTTCCAAAAAACGGCGGCGCGCTGTTGAGCGCGGCGTTTAACGCCGCGGGGCGCTGCCAGCTCTATCGCGACGGACAACCCGTCCCCGGCTCGCCCCGTGTGCATCGCTATGCGGGCGCGGACGAGCAGGGCTGGTACTGGGGAGTTCGTGCCCTGCTTCCCTTTTCCCTGCTCGGTGGCGCGGAAATGCGCGACGGGCATAGGATGGAGGGGAATATCTTCAAATTCAAGCGCACCGGCGGCGACGCCCACATGGGCGCCGTCGCGCCCATGCGCGAGCCGTTTATCTTCTCGTCGGATAATCTCGCCGACTTCGAGGCGGTCTCATATTGAAAGGAGCGCGACATGAAAGGATTTCTCAGTTTTCTCTCGGTGATTGCGGCGTTGGTCGCCGCCTGTTTTCTGACCGATGAAAGCGTCGGCTTTTTTCGCAAAAACCGGCGCAAGTATGTGAGCATTCGGGAAGACAGGACAAAATAATCGGTATAATCCGGGGCGGCGCGGCGCACACTACCCTCGAAAGAGAGGTGTCACGCCATGTCCACGACCAACAACAGCCCCAACCGGCACATTCAATGCAACGTGCGCGATTGCCGAAACCACTGCACCAACGGCAATTACTGCTCGCTCGACTCGATCTGCGTCGGCAACAGCGCCCGCTCGGAGTTCGGCGCACAAACCAACTGCTGCAATTATCGCAGTGAGGAGGACTTTAATTTGCGCCCCTCCTCCGACCTGTGCATGGGCACGCCGTTCTTTGAGCGCAACAGCTGAGCCGCGGCAGGTAAAGGACGAGCTCGTCGCCCCCCGCGTCACAGCGGCCGGCGGCGATCTGCGAAGGAAACGAAGAGAAAGCGCCCGGGGATAAGCGGTGGTGAGATAAAAAAACAGAGCGCCTACCGGGCCTGCGAAGCAGAGCCGCACCACGCAGAAAGCGCAGATACAAGGCCGAGAGCCGCAGCACTCCTTGGTGGAACGCAAGGCTTGAGAACGCCGTAGCTGCGCTTTTTGCGTTGGATGCGGCCGCTTTGTTTTTTATGGAACCGCCGCCTAGCCCGGGCGCTTTCGTTGCAGGCGACCGGCCGAGGACCCATTCCCCTGCCGCCCGCCCTTCGCGGGCCGGCAACGATGCGGGCCGGGACTCCGGCCGCCAACAGGCCGCTCCGAAACAGAGTAGCCGTGGCGTTGCTCTCTGCCGCGATCCGGGCGTCTGTTCATGCGGGTTGAAAATCGCGCGGGATGGTGGTATGCTTGGCTCACGGCAAGCGGGGGCTTGAAAAAACCGGGCTGGGGGTCTCTATATGGGTATTCAAAAAAGCGTCGGGCGCAAAACCGTCAAAACAATTCTTGTCATGGCGGCCCTGCTGCTCGCCTTCTTTTTTCAAGGCGCGGCCGTCGCGGCCAACAGGCTGGAGGGCGCTGCGTCCGCTGTGGCGCGGGGGCTGATTCTCTGGGCGTTTGCTCTGATCACCGTTGTTTTTTGCCTGATAAAATACAAAAGGCTGAATTTGTTCGGCTTTACCCGGCCGAATCGCGGTTCTTTTAAACAGCTCTATTTTTTTTATTCCCCTGATCGCTGTGGCCTTGACCGGCTTTTCGAATGGGATCGCCGCGGATCAGGGAACCGGGACGATTCTCGCCAACCTGTTTCTGAGCCTTGGGATCGGCTTTTGTGAAGAGCTGTATTTTCGGGGGATCCTCTGCAATTTGTGGCTGGAAGAGGGAGAACGAGCCGCCGTCGCGATCTCTGCGATCCTGTTTGCCGTGTGCCACCTTATGAATCTTGCGGGCGGCGCGGGCATGGCGGAAACGATGCTGCAAATCTGCTTCGCTTTTGTGTACGGCATCGTATTCGCGCTTATTTTTCTCGTCTGCCGCAGCGTTTGGCCCTGTGTTCTACTCCACGCATTCCACGACTTCTGCTCCTTTAACAGCGCCGGCGACGGCGCATGGGGAGCCGTCGCCGTGGGCGCGATCCAATTTATCGTTTTGCTCTGCTATGCCCTTGCTCTCATCCGGCGCAGGCGCAAATCGACCGGTCCAAACTAAATTTGGAGAAGGATCGGGAATCGGTCCAGAGGCATTTTATTCTGGCGAAACCCGCTTTGGTCCATCTTCTTCCAACAAGCAGCATCCGAAAACGCGGCAAAAGGCCGCGCCGCCGCGTAAAAGGAGGTTCTATTTTTATGTCCGATTGGGACCCGTCTCTCTATCTGCGCTTTGAAGCGCAGCGCACACAGCCCGCGATCGACCTCGCGAACCGGCTGCGGCCGTTTGCGCCCCACTCGATCGCAGACCTCGGCTGCGGGCCGGGCAACAGCACCGCCGTATTGCGCGACATTTTCCCCGACGCCGCCCTGCTCGGGGTCGACAGCTCCGCGGCGATGATCCGGGCCGCCCGCGAGCGGCATCCGGGGCTTTCTTTTCAGCAACGCGATCTGACCCGGCTGGAGGGACAGTTCGACGCGCTCTTCTCCAACGCCTGCCTGCAATGGGTCCCCGGCCACAGAGCCCTGATTCCCTCTTTGATGGATAAGCTGAAGAGCGGCGGCGCGCTCGCCGTCCAGATCCCGGTCAACGGCGACGAGCCGCTGCTGCGCGCCGTCCACGAGCTGGCGGCCGAGCCCGAATGGGGCCTTGACGGCGTGGCGGCGCAGCCCAATCACGCGCTCCCGACCGAGGAATATTACGACATCCTCTCCGCCTGCGCCCGGCGCTTTGACCTGTGGCAAACCGTGTACATCCACGCGCTGCCGGATCACGCGGCGCTGATCGACTGGGTGCGCTCCACCCATCTGCGCCCCTATCTGAACGCCCTGGACGCCGAGGCCGCCGGCCGTTTCCCAAGGAGCTGCAACGCCGCGTCGCCACGCGCTATGCGGCGCAGAGGGACGGCTGCGTTCTGCTGCGCTTCCGCCGCCTGTTCTTTGTCGCCGTTCGGTAAAGGCACCCGCGCGGCATACCCCGATCGACCCCGGACGCCTGGCCGGTTTTATCGATGGCCGGGCGTCCGGGGTCGCGTCGTCCCTGCGCGGAAATCTCTGTCAGGTCCATTCTTTTTTCAGGATGGCATATTGCAGCGTGTTTTCATAGCGCGGCGTGCCGTCCGGGTTATTGACAAAGGACACAAACTCTTTAAATAAGCCCTCCCGGCGCATACCCAGCTTTTCGCAAAGGCGTTGGCTTGCCAGATTGTAATCCTCCGTGTATGCGTAGATGCGCCTTGCACCCTTTTCCCGAAACAGATAATCGAAAAAGGCGTGCGCCGCTTCATACGCGTAGCCGTTTCCCTGATACTCCCTGTTCAGCATCCAGCACGGGCTGAAGGTATCGGCAGGCGAACCGACGTTCTGGTCATGCGGCTCGGCCCGCTCGGGATATGCTTCCATCTCGCCGACGACTTTTCCCGTGCTTTTCAGCGCAATGGCGAAGGAATACCCGGCTTTATCTCTACGCCTCTTCATTTCGGCCCGGGCTTCCTCGAGTGAGCTCAGCTTCATATCGGCAAAGCAGGCCACCTCCGGGGCTCGCAGATATTCCAACACATCCGCCGCATCGCTCTGCAAAAAAGGGCGCAGGATCAATCTTTCCGTTTCAATTACCACAACTTCGCTCCTTTTCAAATTCCGGCCGGTCTGTCCCGATTTCTCTTCCGCCGCGTCTTTCCGGCCTCGCCTTGATCAGATCACCAGCCCCCCGTTGACCCCAAGCACCTGGCCGGTGATGAATCGGTCCTCCGCCAGAAAAGCGACCGCTTTCGCGACATCCTCCGGCCTGCCGCACCGCTCCAGCGGCGTCTCGCCGACGATCGACGCCGCAGCTTCGGGCGAGAGGCCCGCGTTCATCTCGGTCTCGACAAAGCCGGGGCAAACGCAGTTGACCAGGATGCCGCTCGGCCCCAGCTCCTTCGCAAGCGCTTTTGTATAGCCGATGACGGCCGCCTTTGAGGCGGAATACGCGCTCTCACACGCTGCGCCGACCTGTCCCCACATCGAGCCGATATTGATGATATGCCCCCGCTTGCGCGCGATCATCCCGGGCAGCACGGCGCGGCACAGATAAAAAACCCCGTCGACATTGACCGCAAACACCCGCCGCCAATCCTCGTCGGTCGTCTCCTGCGTGAGGGAAAAGTGGGCGACGCCCGCGTTGTTGACGAGCAGCGAGACCGGCCCGAGCTGTTCCCCGGCCTGCCGCACCAACGCCGCCGCCTGCTCAGGGTCGCTCACGTCGGCGCAAAACGCCGCCGCGCGGCCGCCCTTTTCCAGGATCTCCTCTACAACTCTCTGCGCGGCCTCTCTCTGCGCGCGGTAATTTACCGCGACCGCAAAGCCGCGCTCTCCCAGCTCGCGGGCGATCGCCGCGCCGATCCCCCGCGAGCCGCCGCTCACAAGCGCCGTCCGTGTCATCTCGCCTCTCCCTCCTCCCGCGTATAAACCGTCCGGCCAAAGCGCCGCGCCGCCTCCAGGTGCGGCGTCTGCGCGATGCGGGGCGGGCCGTTGGTCTCGCCGCAGCCGCCCGCCAGCAGCATACCCCTGTCGTGAAAGCCGAGATAGCGCACAACCGTGAACCGATAATACGCTACCGCCTGCTCAAAGGTCCAGAACAGATCGTCCGCCGACGTCATCAACAGCGCGCAGTCCTTGACGGGATATTTTTCATACCGCCCGAGCGGCGGCGCCGGGTCGAACTCCGCAAGGGAATAAAACCGCTCGATGAATGCCTTGAGCCGGGACGAAACGGTCCAGAAATAGAGCGGCGACGCAAAGACAAGCAGATCGGCTGAGCGGATCGCCGGAACCATTTCGTTGAACCCGTCCTTCTGCACGCAGGGCTTGCCGTAACGGCAGGCGTTGCAGCCCAGACACCCCTCGATCCCGCGCAGAAACCGCTTTTCGACCGTGTGGCCCGCCTCCCGCGCGCCGCCGGCAAAGGCCTCGGCGAGCTGCGCCGTGTTGCCGCACAGCCTGCCCCCACCCTGCACAATCAGAATCTTTTTCTCCTCCACGCTTCCCGCTCCTCCCCTTTTTGATTATTGTAGCACAAAGAGCGTCCTCGGCAAACCGCCCGCGCGCCCCGCCGAAGCAGAGACACGGGCCGGATGGATTTTCCGCTCTGCTCTGTGCTTTCGGGCTCCGGCCAGGCCAAGAGGCCTGAATAGGCCCTGAAAGGGCATTCGGCAAGCATCTAAATCATTCTTTCGCTTGCAACAATTGCCCCTCTATCTGTAAACAGGCAATCCCCTATCCAATTGAAGTCGGCGCTAATCTGATGGATGTTTCTTTTGCGTCTCACTTCGCTTGACGCGAAAGTTTTTTGCGGGATACCTCCAGGCTTCCATTGACAACAAAACCGGCGCCGCTGTCCGAGCGGCGCCGGTTGCTTCTGTTTGCAGTGATTATTCCGCGCTGTGGGCCTGCGCCGCCTTGAGCGCCGCGATGGCCTCCTTGCGGGAAAGATCGATGCCGCGGTCGCCGATCTTGGTGACCTTGACGGGGATCACATCCCCGATGGAGAGCACGTCCTCCACCTTGTCCACGCGGTGATCCTCGAGCTGGCTGATGTGCACAAAGCCCTCCTTGCCCGGGGCGATCTCGACCTTCGCGCCGATGGGCAGAAGCTTGGTAACCTTGCCGTAATACATCGAGCCGATCTCGGGGTCGAGCACGATGGTCTCGATGATGTCGATGGCGCGCTGGGCGTTTTCGAGATCCAAGCCCGAAACATAGATGCGGCCATCCTCTTCCACGTCGATCTTGACGTCGCACTCGGCGCACAGCTGCTGGATCGTCTTGCCGCCCTTGCCGATCACGTCGCCGATCTTGCTCGGGTCGATCTGCATCGAGAGCATCTTGGGCGCGTATTTCGACAGCTCCTTGCGGGGCGCGGGGATTGTCTTGAGAATGATCTCGTCGAGGATATAGCAGCGCGCCTTGTAGGTCTTTTCCAGCGCTTCCCTGATAATGTCATAGGTCAGGCCGTCGATCTTGAGATCCATCTGGATCGCGGTGATGCCCTTGTGGGTGCCCGCGACCTTGAAGTCCATATCGCCGAAAAAGTCCTCGACGCCCGGAATGTCGACCATCGTCATCCAGCGCTCGCCCTCGGTGATCAGGCCGCAGGAGATACCGGCGA
>CAZKRQ010000039.1:0-10293 GCA_964555125.1 uncultured Oscillospiraceae bacterium | reverse complement strand
TAAACGACTTGCGCAGCTGGCTTGAGCCCATAATCAGGTTCTCCTGCACCGACAGGCCCGCGAAGACCTTTCGCCCCTCCGGCACCTGCACGACGCCCTTCGCCACGATTTTGTGGGATTGCTTGGGCAGCAGCTCGCCGTTCAGGCGGATCTCGCCGCCCGTCGGCTTCACCAGGCCGGAGATCGCGTTGACCAACGAGGTTTTTCCCGCGCCGTTCGCGCCGATGATGCTGACGATCTTGCCGGTCGGCACCGTGATGTTCACGTCGTGCAGCGCGTCGATATGGCCATAGCTGACCGAGAGATTTTTGACTTCCAGCATGGCTTATTCCTCCTCCTCGTCTTCGCCCATATAGGCCTCGATGACCTTGGGGTTGCCCTGCACCTCTTCGGGCGTCCCCTCGGTCAGCAGCTCGCCGAAATTGAGCACGAAGACCTTGTCCGAGAGGGTGGTCACGACCTTGAGCCGGTGCTCGATGAGCAGGATGGTGAGATCCCGCTTTTCCTTGATACGGCGCAGCAGCTCGATAAACTCCTCGACCTCGACCGGGTTGAGGCCCGCCGCGGGCTCGTCGAGCAGCAGCAGCTTCGGGTTGGAGGCCAGCGCGCGGGCCAGCTCGAGCTTGCGCTGCATTCCATAGGGCAGGCTGCCCGGCCGGTCATAGGCGAACTCCTTGAGGCCGACGAGCTCCAGACACTCCATCGCGATGTCAAAGTTCTTTTTGTCCTCGCGGCGCTTTTTCGGCAGGCCGAGCACCGCGTCGAAGATATTGTAGTTCGCGCGGGCGTCGAGCGCCGACTGCACGTTGCGCACATTGTCGAGCTGCGCGAACAGGCGGATATTCTGGAAGGTGCGCGCCATGCCGAGGTGAGAGACCTCGTGCTGCTTGAGGTTGGTGATGTCGTCGCCGTCGAAGAGCACCTTGCCCGAGGTGGGCTTATACACGCCCGAAACAATGTTGAAAAAGGTGGTCTTACCCGCGCCGTTGGGCCCGATGATGCTGGTGATCGAGCCCTTTTCGACGTCGAGCGTCACATTCTGCACGGCCTTGACGCCGCCGAAGTTGATCGATACATCCTTGCAGGAGAGGATCGCGCCGCTCATTTGCCTTCCTCCTTTTTCACGCTCTTGTTTTTGCCGAATTTCTTTTTGGCCATCAGCCAGAGGTCCTTAAACTCATGCTCGCCGAACAGGCCGTTCGGCACAAAGTTGATGATGAGCAGGATTATGACGCACTGGATCAGGGTGCGCAGCGCGCTGGTCGACCGCAGCATTTCGGTCATCAGGCTGAAGAGGCAGGCCATCACGACCGAGCCCGACAGGCTGTTGATGCCGCCGACAAACACGATGCTGATCCAGTCGATCGACTTCGTGGAGCCGAACCCGGTCGGGTCGATATACGAGGTCGCGTAGGCGAGCATCGCGCCGGAAAGCGCCGTCAGGCCGCCCGCGAAGACAAAGGCCGTCATCTTGATGCGGGTGACGTTGATGCCCATCGAGGCCGCGGAAATCGGGTCGTTTTTCACCGCGATGCACTGGCGGCCGAACTTGGAGCTCTTGAAGTTGAGCACGAGATAAACCACGATCGCCACGATGATCACGCCGGTGACGAGGTTGATGTCGCGGGGGATTTTGTTGATGCCCATCGCGCCGCCGGTCACGCTGCTGAAAGTGTTGAGCACGGCGACGATCGCCTCGCCGAACGCCAGCGTAATCATGGCGACATAGTCGGTGCGCAGCTTCATGATCGGGATGCCGACCAGAAACGCCGAGAGCATACCGCCGAGAATCGCGAGGATGATCGCGGGCAGGAACGAAAAGCCGAATTTGGTCGCCAGAATGCCGACGACATACGCGCCGATGCACATAAACGACGCCTGGCCCATCGAGAAGATGCCGGTCAGGCCCATGAGCACGAACATCGAGATGACCGCGACCATGGTGATCAGAATATTGAGAATGACTGTTGCCGTATAACTCATTTCATCATCCTCCTTAAACCTTTTCTTTGACGAACTTGCCACTGATTCCCTGCGGGCGGAAGATCAGGAAGATGATCGCAAACAGGAAGGTGCAGGCGGGCTGAAGGCTCGAGCCGACAAAGTTGGTGATGAAGACCTCCATGAGGCCCAGCAGCAGGCCGCCGTACAGCGCGCCGCTGATATTTCCCAAACCGCCGAGAATCGAGGCGGTCATACCTTTCATAACGAGATCCTTGAGCTGGGGATAGAGCAGGAATTTCATACCGCACAGCACACCCGCGACCGCGGCCAACATGCCGGAGATGAAGAAGGTCAGCGCCATGACCTGCGAGACGTTGACGCCCATCAGCTTCGCGGTGTCGCTGTCCATCGACAGCGCGCGGATCGAGATGCCCAGGCGGGTTTTATAAAGCACAAACATCAGAATCAGGATGCCGATCGCCGACAGGGCGAGCATGATCACGTCGGTGACGGCGATGGTGAGGTTGGGGGTGAGCTGAATGAAGCTGGTCGAAAAGAAGGACGGATAAGAATAATAGCTCGAAGCGAACATCAGGATAATGATGTTCTGCAGCAGCGTGCCCAAATTGGACGAGGAGACGAAAAAGAGCATCGAGCTGCCCTTGTTTTTGCGCAGGCGCTCAAAACCGATGAGCTGCGCCAGGCAGGAGAGCAGGCCGCCGAAGACCACCGTAATCAGGATCATCGGAACAAACCCGAGCTCCCAGTTCTTGCAGACGATATAGGCAAAATATGCCGAAACGACCATGACGCCGCCGTGGGAGAAGTTTGAGAACTTCAGCACGCTGAAAATCAGCGTGAAACCCAGCGCAATGATCGAATAAACGGATCCGAGTGCGATGCCGTTTATCAATAATTGAACGTAGTAAGTTATGCCCATGCGGATTCCCTTTCACTTTATAGCACAAATTCGGCGGTAAGGCGCCGGCAGCACAGGCGCCTTACCGCCTTTTCGATCTTGCGAGGGTTTTGTCCTCAGAATTTACGCGTTCTGATAGGTCTTATACTCCAGCACGCCGTCGGTGATCTCATAAATCGCGAGGCCGAGGCCCTTCGGGGAGTGGGTGGTGCCGTCCTGCGTGTAGTGATCGGTGCAGAGCATCGGCAGGTCGACGATGTCGTTCTGAAGCGCGTTGTTGATCGCGTCGCGATCCGCGGAGCCCGCGGCCTTGATCGCCTCCGCGATGATCATCATCGCGTCGTAGCCGTTGACCGCCTTGATGGTGGCGGGCTCGCCGAAGCTCGCCTCATACTCGGAGCAGAACTCCGCCAGACGCGGGTCGCCCATATAGCTGGAAGCGTGGAAGTAGCTCTTGCCGACAATGGTCGGATCCTCGAGCAGGGAGAGGAACGGGTCGCTCATATCCTGGCAGCCGGCATACGGCAGATCCAGACCGAGCTGAGCCGCCTGCTGAACCATAATAACGAGCTGCGCGGTGGGGTTCGGGGTGCAGATGAACTCGGCGCCGCTCGCCTTGATCTTGGAGAGCTGGGTGGAGAAATCCTGGTCGTTCGAGTTGCAGGTCTCTTCGATCGTGATCTCTCCGCCGAGGCTCGGCCACACTTCGCGGAAGCTGTTCATGAACGCAACCGTGAACGCGTTGGACTGGTCAAAGAAGAGAGCGGCCTTTTTGAGGTCGGTGTTCTCGGCGAGATACTTCGCGATAACCGCGGCCTGCTGGGGCGCGTTGGGCTGGCCGACAAGATAGGTATAGGGATACGCCTCGCCGGTTCCCTCGGTGTCCATCACCGCGCGCGGGTCGGAGGGCATGCCGCAGACGGGGACGCCCTTCTCGGTGCTGATCTCGATGAGGCTCATGAAGACGCCGGAGGCATCGGTCGTGATGACCGCGCTCGCGTTGTCGACATCCGCCAGACGGGTATAGGCGTTGATGGTCTCCTGACCGTCGTTCTTGTTGTCATAGATCACCAGCTTGATCTGTTTGCCGAGAAGGCCACCGGCCTCGTTGAGCTTCTCCGCCGCGAGCTTCGCGCCGTTGGTGATCGCGTTGCCGACGATGGAGCGGTTGCCGGTCAGGTCGTTGACGATGCCGATGATGATCTCGTCGCCGCTGGCCGCGTTGTTGTTCTCGTTGTTCTCGTTGTTTTCGTTGCCCTGGTTGCCCTGGTTGTCGTTGTTCTTCTCGCCGCAGGCGGTCAGCGGGACAAGAACCAGAACCAGCGCCAGGATAAGTGCCAGAATTTTCTTCATGTTCTTTCTTCTCCTTTTAAGATTTTTGTATTATTTATGGCGAAGCGCCATGAATAAACTCAGAAAACGTTCTTCTCCTTCAGCTGGGCGATCTCGGCGTCGCTGTAGCCGATCTCGCGCAGGACCTCGTCGTTGTGCTGGCCGAGCAGCGGCGCGGGCCGCCGGATGGTGGGCGGCGTCTCGCTCATCTCAATGGGGGCCGCGATCACCTTGTGCTTGCCCGCGACGGGGTGGTCGATCTCCACGATGCAGCCGTTGTGCAGAACCTGCGGGTCCTCGGCGACGCCGGCGTAGTCGTTGACCTTCGCGCACCAGAAGCCGACCTCCTGAAACACCTTGATCCAGTGTGCAGTGGGCTTTTTCATCAGCGCCGCTTCCATGATCCCGTGAATCTTGTCGCGCTCACGCATGAGGGCGGCGCGCTCGCTCATGATGTCGTGCAGGGTGTCGATCTCGAGCAGCTCCTCGAGGGTTTTGATCTTCCACTCGGCGTTGTCGACCATGTTGGTCGCGAAGCTCATCCAGCCGTCCTGGGTTTTATAGATGCCGTAGGGCGCCTCCTGTAAGTAGTGGCCGGAATAGGTCTTGGGCCTCTCGGGCAATCTGCCGGTGTTGAGGTAGCACGCGAGCTCCTGCGACTGGAAGTGCACGCCCGAGCTGAGCAGGTTCACCTCGACCTTTTGGCCCTTGCCCGTCTGCCGCGCGCTGAACAGCGCCGAGAGCAGACCGACGTTGAGCACCATCGCCCCATACATATCCACCATATACACGCCGCCCGCGACAGGCCGTCCGTCCTGGTCGGGGCCGACGACGCTCGCATAGCCCGACAGGCTCTGCGCCAGCAGATCCTGCCCCGGAAGAGAGGCGTAGGGGCCCGAGCTGCCGTAGCCGATCGCCTCGCAGAACACAATCGCGGGGTTGACCTGTTTGGCCGCCTCATAGCCGATGCCCAGCTTGTCCAACACGCCGGGGCGATAGTTGGTGACCACCGCGTCCACCTCTTTAAACAGGCGGAAGACGATCTCCTTCGCCGCGGGGTTTTTGAGATCCAGCGTCAGGCTGCGCTTGTTTCGGTTCATCGCGAGGAAAAAGGGGCTCTCGCCGCCCATACTCTCCTGCGCCTGATACACGCGGTTGAAGTCTCCCGTCCCCGGGCGCTCGATATTGACAATGTCCGCGCCGAGATCCCCCAAAAGCTGCAACGCGAAGGGCGCCTGCGCAAAATGGGTAAAGCCGAGGATCTTGACGCCGTCCAGTGCTCCCGCCATTATTCAGCCTCCACCGACTTGTCTTCCTGATCGCCGAACGCCGAGCGGCGGCCGATATACTGCTTGTCGACATAGAAGATCAGGGTCTCGCCGTTCTGGTTGACGACGTTGACGTTCCAGGTCACGACGCCGAACTGGTCGTTCTTGATCTGGCCGTCGATCACCTCGGTCTCGCAGTGCACCGTGTCGCCGGGATAGGTCGGCTTGATGAAGCGGACCTTATCCATCCCGTAATGGATGGAGGGCACCTTGGAGGGGGTGATCTCCTTGGCGAAAAAGCCGTCCGCGACGCCGAGGATCAGGTCGCCCTGCAAAATGCAGCCGTGCACCGAGGGGTGCTTTTCGCAGTATTCCGCGTCGACATGCACGGGATGCGTGTTGTCCGAGCAGCCGATGAACAAGCGAATATCCGCCTCTGTCATGGTGCGGCCGCTGGTCTTCTGCTTCTGGCCGATGGTATAGTCTTCAAAATATTTATAACCGGGCATCGTTAACTCTCCTCAACAAAAGGTTTTGCAGGTTTTTTCTTCTGCTATAATAGAAGTATATCGGTTTATTTTTCCGGGATGAGGACATTCTGCGCGCGCAGCTGGGCCTGAATCTCGCGCACGTCGACCTCCTTGACGTCCTTGCCCTGCTTGACGGCCAGCGCCGCCGCAGTGCCGCACGCCTGGCCCATGAGCATTGCCGTCGGGATCACGCGCAGCATCTCGATGGCGCCGAAATCGCCCGAGATGCAGCGGCCCGCGACGAGCAGGCCCCTGAGGGTCTTCGGCAGGAAGCAGCGATAGGGAACCTCCTTCAGCCGGTCGGTCGTCTCAAACTTTTTATAGGGCGGCTGCGCCACGACGACCGCGTCGTCGAACTGCGCGCCCGCCATCAGCTCCTTGCGGGTGATGAAGTATTCGCCGTCCAGCATCCGGCTGCTGCGCACGCCGACCTGCGGCGCGGTGTCGATCACGCAGGCGTTTTCAAAGCCGGGCACGTTCTTTTTGAAATAGTCCATTGTGCGCATCATGGCCTGGCGGATCTCGATCTCCACCCGCGCTAGGTCCTCGATATTCACCGCGCTGCCCTGCATCGTCGTGTTGAACCACACGACGTTGCTGATGCTCGAGCGCATATAGAAGCCCATCGGCAGCTCGCCGAAGCTGTAGCCGCCCTGGCAGCCCTTGATCTCCTTGAGGTCGTCGGTGATCTTTTTGCCGCGCTCGGGGTCCGCGAGGAATTTCTCGGCTTTTTCGCTGTCGACGTTCGCGACGCGGAAGACGAGGCCCAGCGGCAGGTTGCCCGTTTTATACGCCTCGCCGGCCGTATAGAAGACGTCGCCGTCGCCCGTGCAGTCGATGACGACCTTCGCGAGAATCGCCTGACGGCCCGACTTGGAATCGAAGATCGCGCCCCTGACCGCGCCGTTCTCGACATAGGCCTTGCTGAACCAGGCGTGAAACACCGGCTTGACCCCCGATTCCAGCACCATATCGTTCGCGACGCATTTCATCATCTCCGGGTCGACCACCGGGCTATAGCGGACGATCTTGTCCTCGCCGCCCGTGCCGCCGTAGCGCCGCCAGAGAAGGATGTCGTCCATGTTGTCCGAGCCCCAGCACTCCTTCGGCTGCTCGATGATGCCGTCGACCTTGCGCAGCCGCTCGATCAGCTCCTCGACGAGGCCCTTGATCACAACATTTCCCTTGCCGTCGCACAGGCAATCCAGAAGCAGGACGTAGCCGCCCGTCGCCATGCCGCCGAGGTAACCATATCTCTCCATCAAGACAACCTTCGCGCCGCCACGCGCCGCGCTGACCGCCGCGCAAAGGCCGGCGGGGCCGCCGCCAACGACAAGCACATCGGCCTCGGCATAGACCGGGATCTGCTGTCTTTCCTCAACAATGAACTGTTCCACTGACTGGGTCCTCCTGATGTAACTGTTTGTAACGTATCTGTAATCCGTTACATGTATTCTAGTTCATACTGCACATAATTGCAAGATGCAAGTTTATTTTTCTACATTTTATACATCTTCCGGCAATCTGTTCTGTGCATTTCGCCACATAACCGCCTTGACAATGCGCATTTTATCCTGTATTATAGAATTGTAACAAAAATGTAATTCATTACAGAATCGAGGAGCTCAATGAACATAAAAGACATTGCGGCGTTGGCCGAGACCTCCGTCGCGACGGTTTCACGCGTGATTAACAACGACGACTATGTCTCGGACGAGACCCGAAAGCGGGTGCTCGAGGTCATAGAAGCCACCGGCTATAAGCCCAATCTCGTGGGCCGGGCGCTGCGCTCGCAGCACAGCGGCAAGATCCTCGTTCTGATGCCCTCGATCTCAAACCCCTATTATTCGCGCGTGTTGCAGGGTGTGGAACACCGCGCGAGCGCGCACGGCTATGACACCCTCGCCTGCATCACCCACCGCGACCCCGCCTGCGAGGCGCGCTATTTCGACCTCGTGCGCACCAAGCAGGTCGACGGCGCCATCAGCTTCACCAGCACGATGCCCGAGGAAAAGCTCGCCCGCTTCGCGGCGAAATACCCCTATGTGCAGTGCGGCGCGCGCGCGGTCAGCACAAGCATCTGCTACACCTGCATCGACAACGTCGCGGCCGCCGAGGAGGCGATCGGCTATTTCGTCAAGGCCGGGCATACACGCATCGCCTTTATCAACGGCTGGTTCAACCGCCCTTACGAGCAGGACCGTGAGAAGGGCTATAAAAACGCGCTGGCGCAGAACAACCTGCCTTTTCGCGAGGAATACCTGCGCGGCTGCGACTATACCTACGCCGGCGGCTTTGACGCCTGCCGCGAGCTGATGACGCTCCCCGAGCCGCCGACCGCGATCTTCACCTCGAGCGATCAGATGGCCGCCGGCGTGACAAAATATCTGCTGGGCGTCGGAAAAATGCCGGGCAAGGACGTCGACGTCATCGGCTTCGACGGCACCTATCTCGCCGACATGTGCAGCCCAGCCATCTCCTCTGTCAGCCAGCCCGGCTACGACATGGGCAAGACCGCGTTCGATCTCATCTATGAGCAGATCACCGACCCCAACTTTGTCATTAAACGGGTCGTTATGGCGCATTCGCTGAGTCTTAAGGAGACAACCCGCCCCCTGCCCAAAAGCACGCGTTGAGCCGCCGCACGCGGTCTATCCGACCGGCAATATAAAAGCCGCCCCTGCAATACCCAAAGTATTGCAGGGGCGGCTTATCACATTTTGTCATATTCGGTCAGGGAGCCGAGACAGGCTCCGCCTGCGGCGCAAGACGCTTGAGCGCCTTGCGAAACTGAACCGCGAAGATCGAAACCGTAAACAGCACCGCGACAACGTCCGCGACCGGCTCGGCGAGATAAACCCCCAGCAGCTTATCCTCGAGCAGCGAGGGCAGCAGATAGATCAGCGGGATCAACAGCACAAACTTGCGCACCACCGCGACGGCGATCGAGCAGACGGCGTTGTCGGTCGCGATGAAGGTCATCTGGCAGGCGATCTGCGCGCCGAAGATCAGCGAGCCCGCCAGATAGATGCGCAGGGCCCAAACCGTGAACGCCGCGAGCTGCGCGTCATTGGTGAACATGCCGGCAAACAGCTGGGGGAACAGCATCACCAGCAGCCACATCCCCGCCGAATAGAGAAGGCAGGCCCTGAGCAGCGTAAAGAAGGACTGCCTGACCCGCTGCGGGTTGCGCGCGCCGAAATTATAGCTCGTGATCGGGATCGAGCCCTGCGCGAGACCCTGAAGCGGCAGCATGGCGAACTGCATGACGCTCGCGAGGATGGTCATCGCGCCGACGGCGAGATCGCCGCCATAAGCGCGCAGCGAGGTGTTGAAGCAGATATTCACCGCGCTCTCGCTCGCCTGCATGATAAACGGCGACAGCCCAAGCGCGACGCAGGGGCCGAGGATATGCAGGTCAAAGCGCATCCAGCGCCGCCGCAGCTTTAAAATCGTCTTTTTGCCGCACAGGAAGCAGAGCACCCAGATACACGACGCCATCTGTGAGAGAACGGTCGCGAGCGCCGCGCCGCGCACGCCCATGCCGAGGCCGTAAATAAAAACCGGGTCGAGCGCGATATTGCACACCGCGCCGATGAGGACCGAGAGCATCGCCGTTTTGGCAAAGCCCTGCGTCGAGATAAAGGCGTTCATGCCGAGTGTCAGCTGCACAAAGATCGTGCCCGCGGCGTAGATGTTCATATACCCCGTCGCGTAGTCGATGGTGTTTTCCGTCGCGCCGAACAGAAGTAACAGCTCGCGGCCCCAGATCAACAGCACCGCTGTCAGCGCCGCCGAGACCACCACCTGCATGAGAAAGCAGTTGGCCAGAATCTTCTCGGCCGTTTCGTTGTCCCCTTTGCCCATATAGATGGAGGCCTTGGGCGCGCCGCCCATGCTCACGAGCGCCGCAAAGGCCGAAACAATCATGATGACCGGCATACAGACGCCCAGCCCCGTCAGGGCGAGCGCGCCCGTCTCGGGTATATGGCCGATATAGACGCGGTCAACAAGGTTATAGAGCATATTGATGATCTGCGCCGCCACCGCCGGTATGGCCAGCTTGAACATCAGTTTGCCAATCGGTTCGGTGGCAAAGTATTGGTTATCCTTCATATGTTACATTCCCTTCTGTCTCTCTTTTCCAGAGTTTTCTCTCTTTCGCGGCACGGCCGCTAGTCCTCTCTTTGCACAACGCTGCCCAGGCTGCGCGAAAAAACGCCGCCAAGCAGATAACACACCAGCGCCGCCAGGCCCTTTTTCTCTTTCACTGTGTTTCCTCCTTTGCTCCGGGATAGGT
>CAZKRQ010000038.1:9860-10316 GCA_964555125.1 uncultured Oscillospiraceae bacterium | reverse complement strand
GGAACCCATGAGGAGCTGCTGCGCACAAACGAGATTTACCGCGAGGTGTATGAGTCCCAGATGAAAGGAGGCGGGGAGGATGAATGAAAAGACCAGGCAGAGGCCGCGTTTCGACAGGTCGGTCATCAAGCGGCTGCTGCAATACATTCTGCGCTATAAGGGCCGCGTGGCCGCCGTTTTGGTCTGCATTCTGATCGACGCGATCGCGTCGGTCGCGGCTTCGCTTTTTTTGAAGACGCTGATCGACGACTATATCGAGCCGCTGCTGCTCAGCGCAAACCCCGATTTTTCGGGCCTGTTTCACGCCCTGTTGACGATGGCGGCGATTTTCGCCATCGGCGCGCTGTCGGCTCTGTTTTATAAACGCTCGATGGTCGTCATCACGCAGGGCGCCCTGAAGACGCTGCGGGACGATATGTTCCGCCATATGCAGACGCTGCCGGTCAAGTTTTTCGA
>CAZKRQ010000038.1:0-9850 GCA_964555125.1 uncultured Oscillospiraceae bacterium | reverse complement strand
CATGGCGACGTGATGAGCCGCTATACAAACGACACCGACGCGCTGCGCGAGATGATCACCGAGAGCCTGCCGCAGATGATCTCGTCGGTCACAACGGTTGTGATCGTGTTTGCGGCCATGCTCGTGACCAGCATCTGGCTGACGCTGTTTGTCGTTCTGTGTGTCTTTCTGATGCTCAAGGTGACCCGCAGGGTCGCGAGCAACTCGAGCAAATTCTTTGTGCGCCAGCAGAATTCGCTGGGCGCGGTGAACGGCTATATCGAGGAGATGATCAACGGGCAGAAGGTCGTCAAGGTGTTCTGCCACGAGGAGAAGGCCAAGCAGCAGTTTGACGAAAAAAACGACGAGCTGTGCGGCAACGCAACCCTCGCGCACCGCTATGCCAACATCCTCATGCCGATCATGCACAATCTGGGCTATATCCTCTATGTGCTGGTGGCGGTTGCGGGCGGCTCGCTCGCGCTCTCGGGGGCGGCGAACCTGTCGCTGACGGGGATCGGCGTTTTGACGCTCGGCTCGATCGCCTCCTTTTTACAGCTCACCCGCAGCTTTATGAACCCCATCGGGCGGGTGTCGCAGCAGATCAACGCGGTCGCGATGGCGCTCGCGGGCGCGAGCCGCATCTTCGAGCTGCTCGACGAGCCCTCCGAGGCCGACAACGGCTATGTCACCCTCGTCAACGCGAAAAAGGACGAAAACGGCGAGCTGAGCGAGACGGACGAGCGCACGGGCCTCTGGGCCTGGAAGCACCCGCACGGCGACGGAACGCTCACCTACACCGAGCTGCGCGGGCACATTGAGATGCACGAGGTCGACTTCGCCTATGAGGAGGGCAAGGACGTCCTGCACGACATCACCCTCTACGCCGAGCCGGCGCAGAAGGTCGCCTTTGTCGGCGCCACCGGCGCGGGCAAGACGACCATCACCAACCTCATCAACCGCTTTTACGACATTGCGGACGGCAAAATCCGCTATGACGGCATCAACGTCAACAAGATCAAAAAGGCGGATCTCCGCCGGAGCCTCGGCATCGTGCTGCAGGATGTGAACCTGTTCACCGGCACCGTGATGGAGAACATCCGCTATGGAAAGCTGGACGCGACCGACGAGGAGTGTATCGCGGCGGCGAAGCTCGCCAACGCCGACGACTTCATCACGCGGCTGCCGAACGGCTACGATACCATGCTCTCGGGCGACGGCTCCGGCCTTTCGCAGGGGCAGCGGCAGCTGATCTCGATTGCGCGCTGCGCCGTCGCCGACCCGCCCGTGATGATCCTCGACGAGGCGACCAGCTCGATCGACACGCGCACCGAGGCGCTCGTGCAGAGGGGGATGGATTCGCTCATGCAGGGGCGCACGGTCTTTGTCATCGCGCACCGCCTTTCCACCGTCAAGAATTCCGACGTCATCATGGTGCTCGAGCACGGGCGCATCATCGAGCGGGGCAGTCACGAAAAGCTGATCGCGCAGAAGGGCAAGTATTATCAGCTCTATACCGGCATGTTCGAGCTGGAATAAGGCGCGCCCGGCCTCCCGTCCCGGGCCGCGCCGGAAGGTTTTTGACACGCGGCGGCAAAAAACAACCGAAACCCCGGCGCTTAGACGACAGGCGCCGAGGTTTTTCGCCGCATTTGGCAAAAATTCAGCTACATTTATGCCGGCGAATATAACATTATCTTAATTATATTTATTTGTAAGTGTCTGGAGGGCGTGCGGAATCGTATGGCGTTCATCGAATTTGAGGATGTGAAAAAAATCTATAAGATGGGCGAGGTCGAGATCACGGCCCTCGACGGCCTGAGCTTCACGGCGGAAAAGGGAGAATTTATCATCATTGTCGGGCCGAGCGGCGCGGGCAAGTCGACCTTGCTGAATATCCTCGGCGGCATGGACAGCTGCACCGAGGGGGCCATCCGGCTGGACGGCGCGGTGATCAGCGATTATACGGCGAAGGAGCTGACCGATTACCGCCGCTTTGACGTCGGGTTCGTGTTCCAGTTTTACAACCTCATCCAGAACCTGACCGCGAGAGAGAACGTCGAGCTCGCGAGCGAAATCTGCCGCGAGCCGCTCGACCCGGCCGAGGTGCTGACGGCGGTTGGGCTGCGCAAGCGAATGGATAATTTCCCCTCCCAGCTCTCGGGCGGCGAGCAGCAGCGGGTCGCGATCGCCCGCGCGCTTGCCAAAAATCCCAAGCTGCTGTTGTGCGACGAGCCGACTGGCGCGCTCGACTATAAGACCGGCAAGGTCATCCTGCGCATCCTGCAAAACACCTGCCGCGAGACGGGGCGCACCGTCGTGGTCATCACCCACAACAAGGCCTTCACCCGCATGGCGGATCGCGTGATTGAGGTGAACAGCGGCGTCGCCGTCAACACCTACACCAACGCGAGCCCGATGCCGGCGGAAGAGATCGAATGGTGAGCGCCGGATGAAGAAACGAACTTTTCACAAGGACATAGCGCGCTCGATCAAGGGCTCCTTCAGCCGGTTTATCGCGATTTTTGCGATTGTGGCGTTGGGCGCGGGCTTTTATGCGGGCCTGTGCGCGACGGCGCCCGACATGCGCGCGACCATCGACGCCTATTGCGACGACAGCAGGATGATGGACGTCGAGCTGCTCTCCACCTTCGGTTTTACGCAAAAGGATATTGAGGCGATCCGCGGCGCCCAGGGCGTCGAAGAGGTCATGGCCGGCTATCGCGCCGACGTGCTCTCGGACATCGACGGCAAGGAGCAGGTGATCCGCATCCACTCGCTGCCCGCCGACTGTGCGGACGGCGCGGCGGATTATCTCAACCGCCCGGTGCTCGTCGAGGGGCGTATGCCGCGCAACGGCAACGAGTGCCTGCTCGGCGTGAGCAAGATGGACAGCGCCTCGGTGCAGGTCGGCGCGACCCTGACCATCAAGGACAAGGACGGCTCGCTCTCCGACACCCTCAGATTCAGCGAATTCGAGATTGTCGGCCTGGTGGATTCCTCCTATTATCTCTCGTTTACGCTGGGCAGCAGCACGATGGGCAGCGGACGGATCAGCCACTTTCTCTTTGTGCCCGATTCGGCGTTCAGCAGCGAGGTCTACACCGATGTGCACGCGACGGTCGCGGGCGCGCGGGAGCTGTTCAGCTTTTCGCAGGAATACGACGACCTTGTCGACCCGGTCATCGAGCGTCTGGAGGCGGTCGCCGACGACCGGGAGGCCGTGCGGTATCGGGAGATCAGGGAGGACGCGCTCGCGGAAATCGCGGACGCGCAGCGGGAGCTGGACGACGCGAGAGCCGACGCGGATAAGGAGCTCGCCGACGCGTATGACGAGCTGACCGCGTCGGAGCGGAAGATCCGCAACGCGCAAAGCGAGATCGACGACAACACGGCGAGGCTGAACAGCGCCGAGGCGCAGCTCAACGCCAACGCCGCCAGCCTCGCGCAGGTCAGGGAACAGTATAACAGCTACAGCGCGCAGTATGCTGCGGGCCTTGCGGCGCTGGAGCCGCAGCGGACCGAGTACAATACAAAAGAGGCGGAGTGGCAGCAGGGCAAGGCGCAGTATGACGCCGCGCTGGCCGGCTATCAGGCGGCGTATGACGAGTATGCGGCGGCGGGCCTGACAGATGACGTGATCGCGGCCCAGCCCGTTGACCCGACCGGGTCGAGGCCCGACCTGCCCGCGGGGCTGACGATGGGGCAACTCAAGGCCCAGCTCGACCAGACAAAGACGGAGCTGGACAGCGGCCGCGCCCAGCTGGATTTCTTTAAAGGCGAGCTTGACAAGGGCATGGCGGGCCTCGACGAGCTGGCGGCGGGCCTCGCGACAATGAAGGCGGCGCTCGACGAGGCGGACGCCGCGCGGGGGCAGATCGATTCGGGCCGCGCGGCCATCGCCAGCGCGAAGAGCGAGCTCGCCTCGGCCCGAACCAGGCTGGCGGAGGGCTGGCAGGACTATTACGACGCGAAAGAGGAGGCGGAGACGGAGCTCGCCGACGCGCAGGCGGAGATCGACGACGCGCGCGCCGAGCTGGACGATCTCGACATGCCCGAATGGTATGTGCTCAGCCGCCATATGAACGTCGGCTACGCGAGCTTTGAGGCGGACGCGGACCGCATGGCGTCCCTTTCCACCGTGCTGCCCGTGCTCTTTTTCCTTGTCGCGGCGCTCGTCGCGCTGACGACCATGACCCGCATGGTCGAGGAGGAGCGGGTCATCATCGGCACCTATAAGGCGCTCGGCTATTCCGGCGGCAGCATCGTCTCGAAATACCTGCTCTATGCCTTTCTGGCGAGCATTTTCGGCGCTGCGCTCGGGGTCAGCATAGGGTTTGTGACGCTGCCGGTCGTCTGCTATAATTCCTATCGCCTGCTTTACACGGCGCCCGACCTCCTGCTCCAGTTCAACTGGCGCTACGCGCTGGAGGGGACGCTCGCGTCTCTGGTCTGCACGCTCGGCTCGACCTATGCGGTTTGCCGCTCCTCCCTGCGGGAGAGCACGGCGGCGCTGTTGCAGCCCAAAGCGCCCAAGGCGGGCAAGCGCATCCTGCTCGAGCGCATACCCCTGCTGTGGAAGCGGCTCAATTTCACCCAGAAGGTGACCTGCCGCAACATTTTTCGCTATAAAAAGCGGTTGATTATGACCCTCGTCGGCATCGCGGGCTGCACGGGGCTGCTCGTGATGGGCTTCGGCATCAAAAACTCGGTCTCCGACGTGATGCACAAGCAGTATGAGGAGCTGTATCTTTACGACACGGTGCTGACCATCGACGGCGGCGCTCCGTCGCGCGAGGCGGCCGCGCTGCTGGAGGACGCCGGCAGCTTTTCCGGCTATCAGCTTCAGGCGGAGAAGGCGGCGGAGCTTTCGGCGAACGGCGAGACCGTGCAGGGCTATACCCTTGTGCCGCAGGGGACGCTGACCGACTTTATCCGCCTGCGCACCCGGCTGGGGCAGCAGCCGGTGGCGTTTGGAGAGGACAGCGTCGTCATCACCGAAAAGGCCGCGAAAAAGCTCGGCGTCGGGGTCGGGGACACCGTCTCGATCAAGAACTCGCAGGAAAGACTCGTCTCCTTCACCATCACCGGCATTGCCGAAAACTATATCTATCACTATCTCTACATAGCGCCCGGCCTCTTCGAGGAGAAGATGGGCGAGGCGCCGGAATACAACACGGTCGCGGCGCGGTGCGCCCTCGACCCGGAGGACGGGGAGGGCCGCGCGGAGCTGATGCGCCGCCTGCTCGACTGCGAGGGGATCGCGACGGGCATCTATACCGAGGAGAGCAGCGCGTCCTTCGACGATATGATCCGGTCTCTTGATCTGATTATTCTGGTCGTTATTGTCTGCGCGGGCTCGCTGGCGTTCGTCGTCATCTATAATCTGACCAATATCAACATCACCGAGCGGCGCAGAGAGCTCGCGACCATCAAGGTGCTCGGCTTCCGCCGGATGGAGGTCTGCAACTATATTTTCCGCGAGACGAATATGCTCACGGTGCTCGGCGCGCTCATCGGGCTGGCGGCCGGGCGGGTGATGCACGCGTTTGTTATCACGACCGTCGAGGTCGACATCGTGATGTTCGGCCGGGATATTGCGTGGTGGTCCTATCTCGTCAGCTTCGCGCTCACCTGCGTCTTTTCGCTCGCCATCAATCTCGTCATGCGCCGGCGCATCGACGCGGTCGACATGGTCGAGAGCCTGAAATCGGTCGATTGACCGCGGGCCGGTGATTCGATCGTTATCAAATTGAAAAAGCAATACAACAAGGATCCGCCCGGCGGGTATCTTGCAAAGGATTTGAGGCCGGGCAAAGTAACGGGCGCGCAGCGTGACAGGGCTGCGCGCCCGCTTTTATGCTTTTTGGCGCCGAAGAGCCGCCGAAAACCGCCGATTGCGAAAGAAGAGAGGACGCGGCACGGCAAACGAGGTATACTAGAGACAATCGCAGGAGAGGGGGCGAAGGTTTGCAGATTCATATCGAGATCGACGAGAGCGTCGCCGAGACGACGGTGCAGGTGCGCGCAAAGCGCATGGACGAGGAGGTGGAGGGGATTCTGCGGCGGCTGAAGGAGGAGAGGGTGCGGCAGATCCCCGGCTATCTCGGCAGCGAGATCGCGCTCATCGAGCCGGAGGACATCCTGCGCGCCTATACGCAGGGAAACCAGGTGCTGTTGTCGACCGACGCCGGCGAATACCGGGCGCGGCTGCGGCTTTATGAGCTCGAGGAGCGCCTGGGGGAGGGCTTTATCCGCATCTCGCACAGCGAGCTGGTCAATCTCAGGCGTATACGCTGCTTTGACCTCAGCCTGGCCGGCTCGATCTGCGTGCGGATGGATGACGGCGCGGTTACCTATGCCTCGCGGCGGTATGTAGCCGAGCTGAAGCGCCGCTTGGGAATTTAAACGATGAGAACGGAGGGTTTAACGATGAAAAAGAAGCTGTTGGCGCGCGCGGCGCTGGGCGCGCCGCTGGGTATCGCGATCAGCTATTTGATCACGATCGCGATTTCGGCCGTGATGGGTTGGGGTGTCTACAGCCCCTGTGTGCCGTCCCTTGTGGACAGTGTCGGCACCGAGGTCGGCGCGGTCGCCGTGCAGGCGGGGCTCAGTGCGCTGCTCGGCGCGGCGTTTGGCGCGGCCTCGCTGATCTGGAAGATGGAGAGGTGGAGCATCGCGAAGCAGACGGGCCTGTATTTCCTCGTGAGCTCCCTCGCGATGATGCCGGTGGCCTACTGCGCGCACTGGATGGAGCGGACGCTCGGCGGTATATTGAGCTATTTCGGCATCTTTCTCGCGATCTTTGTCCTTGTCTGGATCATCCAATATCTTTTTTGGAGAAACAGGGTGCGCCTGCTCAACAAGCGGGTGGAAGAGAACAAGGAGGACTAGGCAGGGCTGTCGTGGGGGCGCACGCTCCCTGCGGCGAGGGCCTGTAGAAAGCGGTTCTCTTTTCGGTATGGGTTCTCGGATGCGGGGCTGCGGCAACGCGCGGCGACGGGCCGCGCCCCCGCGCCGGGTTCAGGGCCTGCCGCCCGGGCAGCTTCGGGGGCGTTTGTCTCTTTGCCGCGCGAGCGCCTTCGCGGCATACCGCCGCCCTTCGGGAAGAAAAGCCCGATTTTGACCCTTTTCACCCGGTTTTGGCGAAAAAACTGCTGTTTTTTCAGGCTAATATGCGGGGCGAGCCCGGGCGAATGCGGGCGCGGCGGGGCGAAACGGGGCGAATCTTGAGCGCAAAAGGGGAATATGCTATACTGAATCCATCGGGACAGTACCAAGCCGGCACAGTCCAGGCCCGAAAAAACAGCAGTGTAGAAAGGACGATCACCATGCCGTTGCCAACCATACTGACCATTGTCGGAGCCGTTGTTCTTTTGCTCATCATTCTCATGACAGGATATGTTAAGGCCTCGCCCGACACGGCCTACATCATCTCCGGCCTGCGCAAAAAGCCGAAGGTCCTCATCGGCAAGGCGGGCATCAAGATCCCGCTTCTGGAAAAAAAGGACACGCTGAATCTCCAGCTGATCCCCATCGATGTCAAGACCTCCAACGCCGTGCCGACGGCGGATTATATCAATATTAACGTCGACGCGGCGGTCAACGTCAAGATCAGCGACAGCCCCGAGCTGCTGCGCATCGCGGCGCAGAACTTTCTCAATAAGCCGACCGGCTATATCTGCGGCGTCGCGCGCGAGGTGCTCGAGGGCAACATGCGCGAGATTGTCGGCAAGATGGAGCTGCAGGAGATGGTCTCGGACCGGCAGAAGTTCGCCGAGCTCGTCAAGCAGAACGCCGAGCCCGACCTCGCGGCGATGGGGCTGGATATTGTGAGCTTCAACGTGCAGAACTTTGTCGACGATTCGGGCGTGATCGAGAACCTCGGCGTCGACAACATCGTCAAGATTCAGAAGAGCGCGGCAATCGCGCGCGCCGAGAGCGAAAAGGAGATCGCGAAGGCCAAGGCGATCGCCAAAAAAGAGGCGAACGACGCCGAGGTCGCGGCCGAGCAGGAGATCGCGATCAAGCAAAACGATCTCGACATCAAAAAGGCCGAGCTCAAGCGCGTGTCGGACGCCAAGCGCGCCGAGGCCGACGCGGCCTATAGCATTCAGGAGCAGGAGCAGCGCAAGACCATCGAGATCGCGACGGCGGACGCCGACATCGCCAAGCAGGAAAAAGAGATCGTGATCAAGCAGCGCGAGGCCGAGGTGCAGGAGGAGGCGCTCAACGCGACCGTCCGCAAGCAGGCCGACGCCGATCTCTACCGCCGCCAGAAGGACGCGGAGGCGGAGAAATTCGAGAAGCAGCGCGCCGCCGAGGCCGCGCTCTTCGCCAAGGCGCAGGAGGCCGAGGGCATTCGCAAGGTCGGCGAGGCCGAGGCGGAGGCGATCCGCATGAAGGGCCTCGCGGAGGCCGAGGCGATGGAGAAAAAGGCCGAGGCATATCAGAAATACAACAGCGCGGCGATGGGCGAGATGCTCATCAAGGTCCTGCCCGAGATCGCGGGTAAAATCGCGGAGCCGCTCGCGGCGATCGACAAGGTCACAATCGTCGGCGGGGACGCCAACGGCGTCAGCGGCGTGGCGGACGGCGTGCCGGCTGTGATGACCAAGCTGTTTGAGGCGATGAAGGAGACGGTCGGCATCGATCTCAACGAGATCGTTCGCGCGGGCAGCTATGACGCGAAGGTCAACCGCAACGTCAATGTCAGCGGCATCCCCGACTCGCTCAACGTCAACACACGCGGCGAGGCGAAGCCTGACCTCAAGGAGGTCAGAACCGGGCAGGAGGCGCCGGAGGCGTGACGGAGCGCATCCGGGCGATGCGGCATCATAAAAAACAGAGGAACGGGCGGCAATCTGCCGCCCGTTCCTTTTTGGCGCGCCGTGCGGCATCCCCCGATTTTTGCCGGCCCGGGTCGATTATAATAAGGTAAAAAGGTGAAAAACAGGGGGAGCTGCCATGAAAAAAACAGTAGGGGCAAGGGATGTGACGGCGTTCGCGCGCTTTCTGAGCGCGGAGGAGAGAGCGAGGGCGACGGTGGAAAAATACTGCCGGGACACCGACCGGTTTTGCCGGTTCGCCGGGGGAAGAAGGCTGAGCAAGGAGTTGGTGGTCGGCTTCAAGCAGATGCTCTGCGAGCGGTATGCGCCGCGCAGCGTGAATTCCATGCTGGCGGCGGTGAACGGGTTTCTCGCCTTTATCGGGCGGGGCGACCTGCGGGTGAAGCGGCTGCGGCTCCAGCGCCAGATGTTCTGCGCGCGGGAACGGGAGCTGACACGGGCCGAATATGAGCGCCTGGTGTCGGCGGCGCGCCGGCAGGGCGGCGAGCGCCTCTCGCTGCTTTTGCAGACGCTGGGGTCGACCGGCATCCGCATCGGCGAGCTGCGCTTTGTGACGGCGGAGGCGGTGCGCGGGGGGAAGGCGGTGGTGAGCGCGAAGGGCAAGACGCGGGTCGTGATGCTGCCGCGCCGCCTGCGCGCGCTGCTGCGGCAATATTGCCGCGAAAAGGGCATCACCGGCGGCCCGGTGTTCCGCACCCGCGCGGGGCGGCCGGTCGACCGCTCCAACGTATGGGCGGAGATGAAAAGGCTTTGCGGGCCGGCGGGCGTCGCGCGGCAAAAGGTCTTCCCGCACAATCTGCGCCATCTCTTCGCCCGCGCATTTTACAGCGTGGAGAAGGACATCTTCCGCCTTGCGGATATGCTGGGCCACGCGAGCGTGGAGACGACGCGAATCTACATCGTTTCCAGCGGGGAAGAGCACGAGAGGCAGCTGGAAATGCTCGGCCTGGTCACATAAGCGCGAAAAAAACAAAAAGCACCACATAATCAGCATTATGTGGTGCGCCGCTTTTCAAAGCATA
>CAZKRQ010000037.1:0-10329 GCA_964555125.1 uncultured Oscillospiraceae bacterium | reverse complement strand
GTGAGGGCGCGCAGCCCTCACGCCCTTGCCCTTTGGCCGTCGCGCGGGGGCGGAACCCCCGCGACTCTGCCCTTGACCTTAACCTTTCAGCCGTTGAGGCCGGTGGTGCTGATGCCCGCCTTGCGGGCCTGGAGGTGCTGGAGGGGACGGCGGATGTGATAGAGGCGCCCATCCTTTAACAGGCGCGCGCCGGTCTGTTTAAAATGAAACCCGATCCCCGCGCGGTCGCACTGCGCGCGCAGGGAGAGAATCCAGCGATAATCGCAGACGCGGGCGCGCTCGCCGCTTTCCCCGCCCGCGACAACGTGGCTGATCCAGGGCCCCAGCCACCGCGAAAGATCGACCGCGCCGAGCAGCGGCTCGCAGATGACGATTTTGCGCCGCAGGGGCAGCTCGAGATAGAGCGGCATCCGCTCCTCGGCGCGCCGCTGGTTTTCGACCGTGCAGCAGACGGTGACATGCGGCCAGCCCTCGCCCCAATCGTCGGGCAGGGAGACCTGAAACCGCTCGGGCCGTTTGGTGATAAAGAGAAAGGTGAGATCGGGCCGCGTGCGGATAAACTCCCACGCTTCGGCGCGCCACGCGTCCGCCTCCTCGACAAAAAAATCAGAGGAAAAGCAGGTCCACACCGGCTCGCCCGCCGGAATCTTGAAATTCCCGTCGCGGTTGCGCCGGACAGGCAGGTCAAAATCCGCCGTTTTCTGCACAATCGAGCTGTCCCGCCCATAGCGCGCATCCATGCGATAAACATAACAGTTGGCGCAGCCCTCGCTCTTTTTGTGGCAGCCGTGCCAGGGATTCCAGTTCGCCGTAAAGCCTCACCCTCTGGTCTGTGTGGTGGATTCGTAGTTGCGGTCAAATTCGGGCGCGGCGAAATACGCCTCGCCGATCCCGGCGTGCACGCCCTGCACGATCAGGCTTCGCAGCGTCTCGAGGCTGCCGCCGTAGCCGCCCGGCACGGCGACGTCGAACACGAGGTTGGTGTGGTCGTGGGTGCGCACCACGCGCAGATCGTGAAAGGAGAGAGAGGGGTCGATCTTCGCGAGCAGCGCGGCGACCGCGTCGTGCAGCTCCTGCTGCTTCTCGTCCCCGACCGCGACCGGGTCGAGATGAATGACGAGATTGACGCCCAGCTCCTTTTTTGCGTCCCGCTCGATGTGGTCGAGAATGCCGTGGGAATGCAGCGGGTCGTCGTCTGCGCTCATCTCGACATGCACCGTCGCGAACAGCTGCGAGGGGCCGTAGGAATGCACGAGAAGATCGTGACAGCCGAGCACCCCGTCATGCGAGAGGATCAGCGCGCGCAGCCTGTCGTGCAGCTCCTGATTTGGCGCCTCGCCGAGCAGGGGGCTGGACGCGTCCCGGAGAATGCCGACGCCCGAAATCAGAATGAACACGGCGACCGCCGCGCCGACCCAACCGTCGATCTTCCAGCCGGTGATCTTTTCTACGGCCGCGGAAACCAGCACGGCGGCCGCGGTGATGATGTCGTTGCGGCTGTCGTCCGCCGCGGCGGTCAGAGAGGCGGACTGAATTTCCCGCGCGGTCGCGCGGTAAAACCCGCGCATCCAGAATTTGACGAGCACCGAGAGCGCGAGCACCGAAAAGGTGAGCGCGGAAAAGGCGACCGGCGCGGGCGAGAGGATTTTTTCCACCGAGCCCTTCAGCAGCTCGACCCCGACCAGCAGAATGGTGAACCCGATGACCGCGCCCGACATATACTCCATGCGGGCATGGCCGTAGGGGTGCTCGGGGTCGGCGGGCTTCTGCGCCATTTTAAAGCCGACCAGCGTCACGACCGACGCGCCGGCGTCGGTGAGATTGTTGACCGCCTCGGCGATGACCGACATGCTGCGGCTCAACAGGCCGGCAACCAGCTTGGCCACCGACAAAAAGAGGTTCGCCCCGAGGCCGACCGCGCCCGCGAAAGCGCCGAGGCCCTCGCGCGCGGACTCGCCGTGCCGGGTGCGGTAGAGACGGATGAGAAATTGACTGAGCAAAATAGTG
Organism: uncultured Oscillospiraceae bacterium; assembly: GCA_964555125.1. Lineage (GTDB taxonomy): Bacteria > Bacillota > Clostridia > Oscillospirales > Ruminococcaceae > CAZKRQ01. The sequence goes on along the minus strand of CAZKRQ010000037.1, from coordinate 8,322 downwards.
ACTCCAGAATCGTTGATGAAAAAACAGGCGGCGCGGGGCGCACAAAGCAGGGCAGCTTTGCGCGCAGGGCGCAGGGCGCAGGCCCAAGGCCGAAAGCCGCAGCGCTCTTTGACGGAACGCACGGGGCCGAAGACGCCGCAGCTGCGCTGTTTGCGCCGGCTGCCTTATGGTTCCCCCGCCTTTTTGCCGGGGGCTATAGACGCTGCGTTAAACGTTCAGCCCTCGAGCAGCGCGGTCAGCCGCGCGCGCAGCGCCGCTTTGCGGGCCGCGTCGAGAAAAGAGGCGTCGACCGCGTTGAGGTTCATGCGAATCAGATCGAGATAGGTGAAGCCGCAGCGGTCGAGCGCGCGCTGATATTCGCTGTCCAGCGTCACGCCCGCGATCACGGGGTTGTCGGTGTTGAGGGTGACCCGCAGCCCCGCGTCGAGCATCCGCTTGGCGGGGTGCTCTTCATAGGAGGGCTGGGTCTGACACTGGATGTTGCTCGTCAGGCAGATCTCAAAGGTCGTGCCCCGCTCCTTCGCGAGCGCGACGGCGTCGGGGTCCTGCCAGATATGGTGGCCATGGCCGATGCGCCGCGCGCCAAAATCCTGAATGGCGACCCGGACGGTCTGCGCATCCTGCGAGTCGCCCGCGTGACAGGTGAACGGCACGCCGTTTGCGCCGGCAAAGGTGAACAGCTCCTGAAAGTCCGAGAGCGGGCACACGCCCTCCGCGCCCGCGAGATCAAAGCCCACAACCAGATCGCCGAGCAGGTCGAACGCGAGACGCGCGGTTTCGAGGTTTGCGGCGCGGTTGACCGAAGCGGGCCCGACGCACATCGCGCACAGGATCACCCCGATCTGAACGGTTTCGCACTCCTCGAGCGCGCCGCGCACGCCGTCGCAGACGGCCTCGACCGCCTCGCGTTGGGTCATGCCCCTGCGCGTGTGCAGCTGCGGCGCGAAGCGGATCTCGGCGTAGGCCAGCCCCTGCCGCTCCAGCTCGAGCACCAGCTCATAGGCGGCGCAGCCGAGCGCCTCGCGGTCCTGAAGGACGGCGGTCGGTATATCGAACTTCTTGAGATAATCGTTGACGCTTTCGCGCTGGCTCGTCACCGTCATCAGCGGGGCCAGCTCCTCGGGGCCGGGGACGCCGAAATCGATGCCGCGCGCCTGCGCGAGGCGGAACATCACCTCGGGCGAGATCGCGCCGTCAAGGTGCAGATGCAGATCTATTTTCGGAAAGTCAAAATTCATGCTTCTTCTCCTCTCATGCTTTGAAAAAAGGTTCGACCAATATGGCCGGATAAAAAGCGGTGGGAGTATTTGCGGGGCCCCCTTTCCCGCGAAGAGGCGGGTCAGGGATTGACGACGGGATAATCCCACTTTGTCTGATCGACGTTGAGTTTGGCGTAGCCGGCGCCCTTTTTCACCCCGTTAGAAGCAATATATTCCGCCGTCTTCGCGTCAATGCGCTCGTTGACGATCAGGTCCTCCACCGTCATGGTCGAGGATTGCAGGCCGAGAACCATGTCCTTTGCCCCGGGCTGGGTGCGCAGGATGATGTGAAAGCCGAGCTCGCTTTCCACAACGCCGCTGTGCGCGCCGGGCTGCAGCGCCTTGACCGCCTGCGTGAAGGCCTCGACCATCGCTCCCTCTTCAAAAACATAGCCGTTCGGATAGGAGAGAAGGCCGGTGTCCTCCGTGTAGGTGCGCATCAGGCTGTCAAAATCCTCGCCGGCCTCGAGCTTGGCGAGAACCTCCTGCGCCAGCGCGCGCTTTTCGGCGACCTGCTCGTCCTCCAGGCCCTGTGTCAGAAAGAAGATGTGCTTTGCGCCGAGCAGCCCCTGCTGCTGGACATACGCGTCGGCGTCGCTCTGCGTGACGGCGGTGAACGCCGTGTCCTGCTGCAATGCGGCCGCGAGGTTGTCCAGCGTCAACGACTGGCCGACAAGGCGGTTGTAGAGCTCGAGGGTCAGATAGTTTTGCTCAAGGAAGTCGTAAAACGCCTCCTCGCCGCCATAGGACTCCCGAACCTCGTCGACGGCCTTTTCTATATCCTCGGCGGTCGCGGTCACGCCGAGCTCCTGCGCCCAGGCGAGCTGCGCATAGCGCTCGGTGAGAAACTCCTCGGCGGTTGCGATGAGCTCGGCGTTTTTCTCCAGGTTGGTTTTCCAGTAGTTTTCGTTGCCGGCCTCGACCTGCTGCGCCTTGTAGGGATAGACATAGTGGTTGTATTCCTGCGCGGTGACCTCAAAATCGCCGAAGGTCAGCACGACGCCGTCGCGGGTCAGCGGCGTCGCGTTCAGGATGCCGTCAAAAAAGCCGGGCGAGATCATGCTGATCGCGACGCAAACAAGCGCCGCGAGGGCGACCACGATCAGCGCGCCCAGAAGAATGCTTCGCACACGGCGGCCGCCCTTAGGGGAGGAGGGCTCCGCCGCGCCGGTTTGAAGATCGTCTTTGTCTGACATATGCGTTTCTCCTTTGTCAAAGCGCCCGAACAGGCCGGGCGCTGTTCTTTTCTGCCGATATGGTTTATAATTGTATCACAGAAAACGAAATTACACAATCGCGGCGCGGCGGCGGGCCGCGCAAAGGAGGTCAAACTGTTTATGGAAAAGAGAATGCTGTTTGTGGTTAATCCGCGGTCCGGCCGCGCGGAGATCCGAAATAGGCTCAGCGGCATACTGGAGCGATTTGCTAAAGCAGGCTATCTGACCACCGTTTTCATGACCCAGGCGCACGGGGACGCCGAAAAGCTGGTCGCCGAAATCGGCGGCCAATTTGACCGCATCGCCGTCAGCGGCGGGGACGGCACCGTCAACGAGACGCTCAACGGCCTCATGCGGCTGGAGCAGCGGCCGCCGCTCGCGATCATCCCGGCGGGAACCACCAACGACTATTCCTATACGCTGCACATTCCCTTTCAGATGCTCAAGGCGGCGGATACCGCCGTGGGCGACCGCATCCTCACCATCGACGTGGGGCGCTTCAACGAGCGGCACTTCACCTATGTTGCGGCGTTCGGCCTGTTTACCGACGTGACCTATGAGACGCCGCAGGACGCGAAAAACATACTCGGCGCGGTCGCCTATGTGCTGGAGGGCGCAAAGCGGATCAACGCGATCCGCAATTACAACATCCGCCTGGAGTATGACGGCGGCGTGATCGAGGACGATGTGATCGTCGCGCTGTTTTCCAACGCCGTCTCGGTCGCCGGCCTGCGCACGGCGTTTGAAGACGCCAAGCTCGACGACGGCCTGCTCGAGATCACGCTGGTAAAGCGGCCGAAAACGCTGGCGGATATGCAGACAATCATCCATATTCTGCTCAATTTCGAGACGATGCGCAGCGTCGAGACGGATTTTCTGCGGGTCGTGACCACGCGCAGGGCCCGCGTGACCTCCGAGGAGGGGATCGCGTGGACGGTGGACGGCGAGAGCGGCGGCGTCTTTCGGGAGGTCGAGATCGCGAACGTGCACAGGGCGATTCGGGTCGTTACCGGCGAGGACGCCGTCCGCAACGTGCTCGACGCCGAGTGAGCAGGGCGGCGCATCATCCCGCGGGTCAGGCTCTCGTCAGCGACGCGGCGACCCAGCCGCGCAGAGTAAAGCGCTCCTTCAGCGCAAAGCCCGCCGCCGCGAGCGCGTCGAGCACCTCGTCCGCGCGGGTGTCGATGATGCCGCTGACAAGCAGCACGCCGCCCGGCCGCAGCTTTTCCAGAAACATGCCGCGCATCGAGAGGATTACGTCGGCGACGATGTTCGCGAGAATCAGGTCATAGCCGCCGCCGAGGCTCCCGGTGAACGCCGCGTCAGCGGGCGCGTTGCCGCACACCGCGGCATAACGGGGCGGCGCAAAGCCGTTGTCCGCCGCGTTTTCGCGCGCCGTCATGACGGCGTGCTTTTCAATATCGACGCCGCAAACCCGCTGTGCCCCGAGCAGCAGCGCGGCGATGCCCAAAATGCCGCTTCCGCAGCCCATATCGAGCACCCTTTCGCCCCCGTGAATCAGGGAGGTAAGCGCCTCCAGACACAGCCGGGTTGTCTCGTGTTTGCCCGTGCCGAACGAGGAGCCGGGATCGATGCGCAGCACAAGGTCGTCCGCGCCGCGCGCAAAGGTCTCCCATGAGGGGCAGATCACGAGCCGCTCCCCGATCCGCTCGGGGTGATAGAATTCCTTCCAGCTGTTTGCCCAATCCTCCTCCCGCACCCTCGCGGTCGTCACCTCGTGCCAGACCGCCCCGGCCGTCAGCCGCTCGCGGATAAACGAGACCGCCTCAAGCGGCGCAAGGGTGGAGGGGATGTAGAGGTGGATGACCGCGTGCGCGCGGTCTCTGGCGGCGAGCGCCTCGTCGATATAGTCGACGGGGCCGACAGTGGGCAGCACCGCCTCCATATCCGAATAATCCTCGATATAGATGCCGTAGGGCACCGTCATCGTCGCGACCGCCGCGGCAATGTCGGCGTCGGCGGCTTTGACCTTGACGCAGACCTCATTCCACTCCATGCTCTTTGTCCCCCTTCGCTTTTTCTCTGCGGCCGGCCGCGAGCTGCGCGGCGCCCGCGATCAACCAGAAAAGCGCGATCACAAGCGCGCAGTGCAGAAAGAATTCCGCGGGCAGAATCGTGATGATCGGGTCGGCCGCCGGGTCGAAGATCCAGTTGGTCGCGCCCGGAAAAAAGACGGTGTGAAACAGCACGAACGCGCGGTCGAAATTCACGGCGACCGCCGCGAGCAGCAGCGCCGGAATGACGAGGGTCGCCGTCCCGCCTGCGCGCAGAACGCGCCGGTCTCGATAGCCGCCGAGCAGCCCGATAACCAGCAGCGCCACCGCCGCGATGCCTCCGGCCAGATAGACCCCGGAGAAGATCGCCCTGCAATCGGCGAAATGCGCCGCCCCCTCCTGCGACCAGCCGAGAGAGGGCAGGGAAAACGCCGTCTCCGAAAACGGGGAGAGGTAGGCCATAACCGCGTCGTAATTGGCGCGCGCCTCTTCGCGGGGGATGCCCGCCGCGCCGGGAATATCCAGCGCGCTGAGATCGGCCGAATAGGGGAAGCCGGTCGCGTGGATAAAGCCCAGGCCGAGCGCCGTCGCGGCCAGCAGGGCCAGAACAGCGGTCAGGATTCCGAGCAGCGTCTTTTTCATGGCTTTTCCTCCGCGGAAGGAAGCTGCGCTTTATCGGTCCGGCGGCCGAACAGCAGCCGCGTCGTTTCGACAAGCCCGAGATGGGCCACGTCGCGCGGCTCAAAGCGCAGCAGCGAGAAGACCGCCTGCATCGCCGCGCTGGTTCCCAGACCGGCGATGATTGTGCCGACGCCGACCAGCGCGCCGAGCAACCAGCCCGCCGCGAGCACCAGCACGCTGATGCCCGCGTTGACCGCCCCGATCGGCAGCCTGGGGAACCGGCGGCCCAGCGCGACCATCAACGCGTCGCGCGGCCCGCAGGACAGGCCCGCTGACATATAAAAATACTGGCCGAGACCCATGATAAACAGCCCGGCGACCAGCAGCGCGACGCTGACGGCGAGCGACGCCGGCGCCGGCGCAGGATCGAGCGCCGCGAACAGATCCACCGCGCTGCCGACCAGAAAGGCGTTGAGCAGCGTCCCGTAGCCGACCGGCTCGCGCAGCAGCAGATCAAATAGGATAACGACCAGGCTGACCGCGACATGGGTCGCGCCAAAGCTGAGAGGGAGATGGAGTGACAGGCCCATGCTGAGCGTCTCCCAGGGCGCGAGCCCGATATTCGCCTTCAGCGCCAGATAAGACCCGAGCCCGAACACAAACAGCCCGAACACGGTGCGCAGGAATTTGAGAAGCAGTTTTGAGCGGTGCAAAAAGTATCCCTCCCGGAAAACGGATCGGCGAACACGGCGGCGCGAAAAAACAAAGCGCACACAGGGCCTCTGCAAAGCGGAAAACCCGGCCTCGCCGTTTCGCCGCTTTATTGTAGCATGTTTCACGTCTCTATGCAAAAAGAGCGCGGTACCGGCCCGCGCTCTTCGTTTTTTTGTATGAAGTCTCTCAGTCGTCCTTGCCGAACGCCCGCTTGATGCGGTCGGCAAAGCTCTTGCGCTTGTCGTAGTTTTTGTCGACCGAGAGAGTCGCCTCAAACTCCTTGAGCGCGGCCTTCTGATCGCGCGAGAGCTTTTTGGGCACCTCGATCGAGACCTCGACATACTGGTCGCCCCGCCCCGACTTGTTGAGATAGGGGATGCCCTTGCCCCGCAGGCGAAACACCGTGTCGGGCTGGGTGCCGTCGGGCACCGTGAATTTGATCTTGCCGTCGATGGTCGGCACGGTGATCTCGTCGCCGAGCGCCGCCTGCGCAAAGCTGAGCGGCACGTTGACATAGACATCGTAGCGCCGGCGCTCGAACAGCGGGTCGGGCCGCACCGAGATCACAACGATCACATCCCCGGCGGGGCCGCCGTTGAGCCCGGCGTCGCCGCGGCCGCGAATCGAGAGGCTCTGCTCGTCGTCGATGCCCGCGGGCACCTTGACCTCGAGCTTGCGCTTGACCTTGACCCGCCCCGAGCCGCCGCATTTTGCGCAGGGCGAGGCGATCGTCTGGCCCTTGCCGTTACAGTGCGGGCAGGGCCGCGTCGAGCGCATGACCGTGCCGAACATGCTCTGCTGCTGCACGGTGACATAGCCGGTGCCGTGGCAGTGGTCGCAGGTGACGGGCTGAGTGCCCCTCGCCGCGCCCGAGCCGCCGCATTCCGAGCAGGTGTCCATCACGCTGATCGAGATCGTTTTCGCGCAGCCGTGGGCCGCTTCCATAAAGGTCAACGGCAGGCTGACGTGGATGTCGCCGCCTTTTTTGGGGCTGTTCGCGCTCGAGCGCGCGCGGCCGCCGCCAAACCCGCCGCCGCCGAAAATCTGGCTGAAAATATCCCCGAGGTCCATGTCGAAGCCGCCACCGAAGCCGCCCGCGCCGTAACCGCCCGCGCCATAGCTCGGGTCGACGCCCGCGTGGCCGAACTGGTCGTAGCGCGCGCGTTTCTCCTTATCCGAGAGGACCTCGTAGGCCTCGTTGACTTCCTTGAATTTGGCCTCCGCCGCCGGGTCGTCGGGGTTGAGGTCGGGGTGATATTTTTTCGCCTTTTTGCGGTATTCTGTTTTGATCTGGTCCTCGGTTGCATTGCGGTCGACGCCGAGAACCTCATAATAGTCTCTTTTTTCCGCCATAAGCTTTCCCTTTTGCGGGTTTTACCCTGTGACTCGGAATGTGGGCGGTGCAAAAATGCGCCGCCCTCAGCGGCGGTTCCATAAGAAAACGAAGCGGCACCATCTGACGCAAAAAGCACAGCTGCGGCGTTCTCAAGCCTTGCATTCCACCAAGGAGTGCCGCGGCTTTCGGCCTTGCATCTGCGCCTTCTGCGCGATGTTGCCCTGCGGCCACAGGGGCACTTCGTTTTCTTATCTCACCGCCGTTTTCTTCCGATTGCTCTAAATTATTCGACCTCGGTATAATCCGCGTCGACGACGCCGTCGTCCGGCTTGTCTCCGCCCGCGGCCGCGCCGCCCATGTCGGGAGCCGGACCGCCCTGCGGCGCTCCCTGCGCGCCCTGCTGCTGATAGATCTTGGAGCTGATCTCATACAGCTTCTGCTCGAGCGTCTCCCGCTTGGCCTTCATCTCTTCCTGGTTGTTCGCCTCGATCGCGCTCTTGAGCGCGGCGATCTTGGCCTCGATGTCGCTCTTATCCGCCGCGTCCAGCTTGTCGCCGAGATCCTTGACCAGCTTCTCGGCCTGATAGGCCGCCGAGTCCGCCGCGTTCTTGTTGTCGACCGCCTCGCGCTGCTTTCTGTCGGTCTCGGCGTACTGCTCAGCCTCCTTGACCGCCTTGTCGATGTCCTCCTTGCTCATATTGGTCGAGCTGGTGATGGTGATGTCCTGCGCCTTGCCGGTGCCGAGATCCTTGGCCGAGACGTGGACGATGCCGTTCGCGTCGATGTCAAAGGTGACCTCGATCTGCGGGATGCCGCGGGGCGCCGGGGGGATACCGTCCAGACGGAACATGCCGAGGGTTTTGTTGTCGCGGGCGAATTCGCGCTCGCCCTGAAGGACGTGTACCTCGACCGAGGTCTGGCTGTCCGCCGCCGTCGAGAAGATCTGGCTCTTTTTGGTCGGGATGGTGGTGTTGCGCTCGATGATCTTGGTCGACACGCCGCCCTCCGTCTCAATGCCGAGGGACAGCGGCGTCACGTCGAGCAGCAGCAGGCCCTTGACGTCGCCGCCGAGCACGCCGCCCTGGATCGACGCGCCGATTGCAACACATTCGTCGGGGTTGATGCCCTTAAAGGGCTCCTTGCCGATGAGCTTTTTGACC
>CAZKRQ010000036.1:0-10340 GCA_964555125.1 uncultured Oscillospiraceae bacterium | reverse complement strand
GTGGAGGGCTGCGAGATCGACGATCCGGTCGCGCAGGGGCCGGACAACGACAAATATCTGCGCCGGACGATCGAGAGCGAGGAGTATGATGTGTGGGGCTGCTATTTTCTCGACTATATCAACGCCGTCGACGAGGAGTGCGTCTACGACCGGGTCACCATCATCTACGGCCACTCGCTCGACGACGTCGCGGAAAGCGAGCGGTTCAGCAGGCTCAAGCGGTATAAGGACGGCGCATTCGCCGAAAAGCACCCGACGGTCGCCTTCTCGCTGCTGGAAAAAGAGGAGGAATGGGAGATTTTCGCGGTGTGCGACATCCCCGTCACGATCGATTATATCGACCCGAACCCGGACGACGCGAAATATGCCCAGACACTGCGCTATATGACCGAGCACAGCTACTGCGATTTCGGCGTGCGGGCGGATGAGGGCGACCAGATCCTGATCCTCTCCACCTGCACCGGTGACGAAAACGTCCGTTTTGTTGTCGCGGCGCGGCGCGCCGGGGCGGCGTAGGACGGCCGCGGGAACAAACACATCCTGCTTTTCTGAAAAACGGCGGGCACAGCGTCTGTGCCCGCCGTTTTTTTGCGCGCCGCGACAGCAGCGGGCCCCAAAACAGCAGCGGGCGCGCAAAATGTACAGACGAACCGATTGTTTTTTGGCGAGAAAATCTGTTTACGAAACAATGTTTCTCAAATAAAGTAGAACTAACGAAACAAATCAGCAATCGACTCCGAAAACGGTGCCATGAAAGTTACAGTTGACGAAATAGCAAAGATCGCGGGTGTTTCCAAAGCGACCGTATCCAGGGTGCTCAACAATGTGCCGGAGGGAGTCGGGTCTGAAACAAGGATTCGTGTGCAGAAGATCATCGACAAGATGAATTATACAAGCGACCGCTCGGGCGCGGCCAATCGGTCGATGCGCTCGCGGAGCATCGCGCTCGTGCTGCCCGACATCACAAACCCCTTTTTCGCGGACATCGCAAAGGCGGTCGAGGCGCGCGCAAAGAGCGAGGATTATATCGTGATTCTCGCGAACACCGATTTTTCCGAGGAGAACGAGGTCAAATACCTCTCCAGCCTCGTCGCCAAAAAAATAGACGGCATCATCCTCGTGCCCTCGGGTGAGAACAGCCGGGCCGAGCACCTCATGCCGGAGAGATACGGCATACCGATGGTTTTGCTCGACCGCAAGCTCGCGGGGGAAAAGCGGTGGGCCGGGGTCTATTCCGACAATGAGTACGCGTCGTTCCGCTCCTGCGAGCTGCTCATCCACAACGGCTCGCGGCGCATCGTTTTTCTGTCCGGCCCGGTCGGCGTCTCCACCTCGACCGAGCGGTTTGAGGGCTATAAGCTCGCCCTCAAGCAATACGGCATCGAGTTCAACCCCCAGCTGGTCAAAACCGGCAATTACACGGTCGAGAGCGGCTACAACGCGGTCATCGAGCTCGAGCGGGCGGGGTTGAAATACGCGGCGATTCTCGCGGCGAACGACATGATGGCCTTCGGCGCGCTCAACGCGCTCAAGGAGTTCAGCTATCGGATCCCCGAGGAGATCGAGCTGATCGGCTTTGACAACATCAGCTTTTCGCAATATTGCGACCCGCCGCTGTCCACCATCCAGCAGCCCACCGTCGAGATGGGCATGAAGGCGACCGAGCTTTTGCTGCGGATGATCGACGGGGAGACCGAGCTCGAAAGCGTGCGGCTTCAGCCCCGCATTCTGATGAGAAAGACGACAAAGTGAGGAGAACACAGTGAAAAAGATATTGGTCGCAGGCAGCTCCAACATTGATTTTGTTTTGCGGGTCGCGGAAATGCCCAAAAAGGGGGAGACGATCCACACCAGGAGCTTTAATAAGATCCCGGGCGGCAAGGGCGCGAACCAGGCCTGCGCCGTGGGCAAGCTCGGCGGCGACTGCGTGTTTCTCAGCGCGGTCGGCAGGGACGGGCTCGGCGACGTCGTGATCGACAGCCTGCGCGGCGCGAAAGTCGACGTGAGCCGGGTGCTCTATCGCGACGACGTGCCGACCGGCATGGCGATCATCGCGGTCAACGACGGCGGCGAAAACAGCATCATGCTGGTGCCCGGCGCGAACGCGATCTGCGACACGGCCTATTTTGAGAGCCACCGCGACGCCCTTGCGGCGGCGGAGATCGTCATCGCGCAGCTCGAGACGCCGGGCGAGGATATTTACAGGCTTCTCGGGGAGGCCAAGCGGGCGGGCAAGATCACGGTGCTGAACCCGGCGCCCGCGCCCGACTCGTTGCCCGACGCGCTGCTCGACGGGCTGGATTACCTGACCCCCAACGAGACCGAGCTCGAGAAGATCACCGGCATGAGGGCCGGGACGGTCGAGGAGATCACCGAAGCGGCGCGCAGCCTGAACAAACGCGGCGTGCGCAATGTGCTGGTGACGGTCGGCGCGCGGGGCGCGCTGCTCTGCTCGGGCGGGCAGGCCGAGCTGTTCCCCGCCTTTGAGGTCGAGCGGGTGGTGGACACCACGGCGGCGGGCGACACCTTCAACGCGGGGTTTGCCGTTGCGCTCGCGGAGGACAGGCCGGTCAGGGAGGCCATTCGGTTCGCCAACGCGGCGTCGGCCATCTCGATCACCCGCAAGGGCGCGCAGACCTCGATTCCGCTTCGCGCCGAGGTGGAGGATTTTCTGGTGAATCATGCGCGGTAAGTTCGCGCTGAATAAAAGAAAAGGTGGAATGATATGAAACGGGACAGATTGCTCAACCGCGAGATCGTCGCGGAGGTGGCTGCGCTCGGGCATACCGAGTATCTCTGCATCGGGGACTGCGGGCTGCCCGCGCCGAAGGGCGTGAAGGTCATCGACATCTCGGTCAGGGCCGGTATGCCGTCTTTTCTCGACGTGCTTGACGCGGTCTGCGACGAGCTGGTGGTGGAATCCATCGTCCTCGCCAGCGAGATCGACGAAAAGAACCCGTCGCTGAACAGGGAGATGGAGAAGCGCTTCGGCGACCGCCCGATCGAGAAAATTCCGCACGAGGAATTTAAAAAGCGCACCGAAAAGGCGAAATGCATGATCCGCACCGGGGAAAATCAGCCCTACGCCAACGTTCTTCTGATTGGCGGCGTCAATTTCTGAATCAGTGTGCAGTGCACTGGTGAATATAAGGAGGACTTAACATGAAAAAGCTCGTTAGCATCCTATTGGTACTTACCCTTGTTTTCTCGCTCTGCGCCTGCGGCCAGAAGCCCGCTGAAAACGGCGGAGAGCAGGGCGGCAAAGACGGCAACTCCGACGCGCCGCTGAAGGTCGGCTTCACGCTGCCCTCGATGACCTTCCCGTTCTATGTTCGTATGCACGACCAGATCATGGCCGAGGCCGAGGCCCGCGGCTGGGAGGTCACCTTCGCGGACGGCAACCTCGACGCCGGCACCCAGCTCAACGGCGCGCAGGACATGCTCAACAACGGCGTCGACGTGCTCATCATGGCGACCTGGTGGATCGACGCGATGACCGATATCTTCGCGCAGTGCGAGGAGAAGGGCATCGGCGTGTTCCTGATGGATAACATGGTCATCCCCGCCGGCACCGAAAAGGGCATCACCTTCTCGACCGGCACCGACAACGAGAACGCGGGCATCGTCGGCGGCACCTGGGCGGCCGGTTATCTCAAGGACATCGACAAGACCGAGGTCAACGTCGTGCTCATCAGCGCCCAGTCCGAGCAGCAGGTCAAGCGCTGCAACGGCTTTGTCGAGGGCCTCGAGAACAACGGCATCAAGGTCAACGTGCTCAACACCTATGACGGCGGCAAGCGCGAGACCGCGATGACGGCGGCCGAGGACGCGCTCACCGCGTATGACAACATCGATATCATCTACGGCGGCAGCGCGCAGGATTCGCTCGGCGCTTACGACGCGACCCAGGGCGCGAACCGCAACGAGGTCATGGTCGTCGGCTTTGACGGCGAGGACGAGGAGATCGAGAAGATCGACGCGGGCACGAACTATATCGCGACCGTCACGCAGGACCCCGTCGGCCAGGCGAAGCTCGCGGCCGAGCATGTCGCGAAATGGCTGAACGGCGAGAGCTTCGACCAGCTCAAGGAGACCCCCGCGGGCGTCTATTGCGCGGACGGCCAGATCGCCGGCTCGGACATCGTCGGCTGATTCATCCGATCGTTTTTCGTAACCGTTGGGGAGCGGGGCGCCCAGCCCCGCTCCCCGGGATCAAATGAATTGGAAGGAACAAGCAGATGAATCCGGAAATTTTGAAGCTGACAAAGGTCAACAAGACTTTCCCCGGCGTGAAAGCGCTGACAGATATGGATTTCTCTCTGCGCCGCGGCGAGGTGCACGCGCTGGTCGGTGAAAACGGCGCGGGTAAGTCTACCCTGATGAAAATTCTTTCCGGCGCGTATACCAAGGACAGCGGAACCATCGAGTTCGAGGGCAAAGAGGTCGAGATGGTCTCCCCGAAATTTTCGGAGAATTTGGGAATTTCCATCATCTATCAGGAGCTCAATCTCTTCAACCGCGTCACGGTCGCCGAGAATGTCTTCATGGGCCGCTATCCCATGAAAAACGGCCTGATCGACTGGAAGAAGATGAACAGCGACGCCAAGGCGCTGTTTGATATGTTCGATATCGACATCGACGTCAAGGAGATGCTCAAGAACATCAGCCTTGCGCAGCAGCAGATCGTCGAGATCATCAAGGCGGTCAGCATCAACGCCAAGGTCGTCATCATGGACGAGCCGACCTCCTCGCTGACGACGAGGGAGACCGAGGTGCTTTTCCGCATCATCCGAACCCTCAAGGAGAGGGGCGTCGCCGTGATCTTCATCACCCACCGTCTGGATGAGATCTATGAGATCTGCGACCGAATGACTATCCTGCGCGACGGCTGCTATATCGGCACCAGAGAGGTCAGCGAGGTCACCAAGAGCGAGATGATCGCGATGATGATCGGCCGCGAGCTCAAGCAGCAGTATCCGGAGCGCAACGCCCAAATCGGCGAGGTGGTCTTCGAGGCGAGGAATCTCTCGGATTTTGCGGGCAAGGTCAAAAACGTCTCGTTCAGCGCCCGCGAGGGCGAGGTGCTTGGGTTTGCCGGGCTGGTCGGCGCGGGGCGGACCGAGACGATGCGGCTGATCTTCGGCGCCGATCAGAAGGCCTCGGGCGAGCTCTTGATCGACGGAAAGCCGGTGAAGATCGACAACCCGCGCGACGCGACCCGGCACCGCATCGGTTTTCTCACCGAAAACCGCAAGGAAGAGGGCTTGTTCCTCAAATCCACCGTCGCGGTCAACACCGTGATCGTGGCGCTTAAAAAGATTCTGAAGTGGAACCTGTTCTTCGATTTCTCCAAGGAGAGATCGGCGTCGCAGGAATATGTCAAGAAGCTGAACATCGTGACCCCCTCGATCAACCAGCGGGTGATGTTCCTCAGCGGTGGCAACCAGCAGAAGGTCGTTCTCGCCAAGTGGCTGTTCTCGGATTCCCGCATCGTCATCTTTGACGAGCCGACGCGCGGCATCGATGTCGGCGCGAAGCGCGAGATCTACGAGATCATCAACAGCCTTGTCGAAGAGGGAAAGGTAGTGATCGTGGTTTCCTCCGAAATGGAGGAGATCCTGGGGATCAGCGACCGAATCCTCGTCATGCACGAGGGCGAGATTTCGGGAGAAGTGATGAAAGAGGACTTCTCGCAGAGCCTGATTACCGAATATGCAGTGGGAGGAAAGGTCAATGGCTAAACAAAAAAGCGTCATGTCACGCATACTCGGTGTGGCGAGCGATATGGGGGCGTGGCTGTTAATCATCGTCGTCGGATTGATTCTGACAATCTTTACGGACACCTTCTTTACCTGGGACAACATCATCAACGTGATACGGCAGACCTGCGTGGTCTCGATCATCGCGCTCGGCGCGTCCTTCGTCGTGCTCGGCGGCGAGATCGACCTGAGCACGGGCATGGCCTCCACCTTCGCCGGCTGCAATGCGGCGCTGCTCATCACCAAGCTCAATGTGCCGGTCGTGCCCGCGATTCTCATCGCGCTGCTCATCGGCATCCTGATCGGCACCATAACGGGCTGCATCGTGACCTTCCTGCACATTCCGGCGTTCATCGGCTCGCTCGGCGTGCAGTATATCATTCAGGGCCTGGTTCTCATCACGACGGGCAGTATGCCCATCACCGGCCTGCCGGATTCGTTCCTCGTTCTCGGCCGCGGGTATGTCGCGAACACCATCCCGGTCGCGGTGATCGTGATGGCGGTCTTCTTCATCGTCGGCGCCGCCGTGCTGCGCTATACGCCGTTTGGCCGCAGCGTCATCGTCGTCGGCGAGAACCCCGAGGCGGCGAAGCTCTCCGGCCTCAACGTCAAAAGGACCAAGGTTCTGATTTTCACCATCTGCGGCTTCTGCGCGGCGTTCGGCGGCATTGTGCAGGCCTCGCGCATGTCCTCCGGCCAGCCGGGCTCGGGCGCGGACCTCTCGTTGCAGGCGCTCGCCGCGGTCTATATCGGCGGCACGTTTAAGGGCAGTATGCTCAACACCCTCGCGGGCGCGCTCGCATGGGGCTTCGTCAACAACGGCCTGAACCTGCTCGGCGTCAACGCCTATTGGCAGAAGGTCGCGCTCGGCTTCGTGATCATTGTCGCGGTTCTGTTTGATATTGTCCGCGCGAGAGCGGTTCAAAACAAATAAATTTTAACGGGAAAGGAAAGACACAATCATGAAAAAGAAAGCGTTTATTTTCTACGGCGGCTGGGACGGCCACGAGCCCGAAAAGGTCAGCGCTCGTTTCCAGAAAATGCTCGAGAACGAGAATTTCGAGGTCATCCGCGAGCCCTCGCAGGAGCGCCTCGCCGACGAGGAGTTCCTCAAGACCAACGACCTCATCATCCCGCTGTGGACCCAGGGCCAGATGGATGACAAATACTGCTTCCATCTCTCCGACGCGGTTATCTCCGGCGTCGGCCTCGCGGGCAACCACGGCGGCATGTGCGACTCCTTCCGCTGGAACATCGAGTATCAGTTTATGACCGGCAGCCAGTGGGTCTCTCACCCCGGCTCGACCTGGTATCACCACATCTCCGATCTCTCCCCCGAGAATCTCGAGTATGTGCAGAAAAACTACCCCAATCCCCCCGGCGCGTTTGAGACCGACTATCGCGTGAACTTCAAGAAGGGCTGTTCGTCGCCGATCGTCGAGGGCCTCGAGGATTTCGACGTGCACACCGAGCAGTATTATCTGCATCTCGACCCCTGCGTCAACGTTCTCGCGACGACCCAGGTCGAGACCATCGGCCCGCACAGCCCGAACGGTGTTGTCTCGATGCCGATCGCTTACACCAAAATGTGGGGCAAGGGCCGCGTGTTCTACACCTCGATGGGCCATCAGGACAACATCTTTGAGATCCCGCAGGTTGCGGAGATGACCCGCCGCGGCTTCCTCTGGGCGGCCCGCAAGTAAACCACAGCCACAATTAAAAACGAATTAAAGTGAGGAGATAACATGAAAGCGGACGGCGTATTCGTAAAAGAATATATGAAGCTGGACATCATGCCCTATGATGTGCCGGAACCCGGCTTTGGGGAAATTATGATTAAGACGACGGCGTGCGGCGTATGCTGCTGGGATTCCTGGCTGTATCGCGGCGTGAACGCGCCCGGCCCCATGCCCTATATCATCGGCCATGAGGGCGTCGGCATCGTCGACAGGGTCGGCGAGGGGGTCGAGCATATCAAGGTTGGCGACAAGGTGTTCTGCGCCTCGGGCGGCAACGAGATGATGTGCGAATATTTCACCGTGCCGGAAAACTGCGTTGTCAAGCTGCCGGACGACGTCGAGGATTGGGCGAAGGTCGTCATCGAGCCGACCTGCTGCGTCGTGAACGTGCTCAACAAGGCGCAGATCGCGGCGGGCGACCACGTGGTTCTCGTCGGCGCGGGCTATATGGGCCAGCTCACCTTACAGGGACTGACCCGCGCGTCGCAGGCGGGCCGCATCACCGTCTTTGAGCTGCGCGAGGACCGCCGCAAGCAGGCGGAAGAGTATGGCCCGACGGCGGTCTATGACCCCGAGAGCGAGGCCGGCAAAAAGGCGGTCGCCGACATCATCGCCGAGGGCGGCGCGGACGTCGTCATCGACTTCGGCGCGTCGGATTCGGGCCTTGCGCTCGCCGACTCGATGACCAAAAAGGACGGCAAGCTGGTCATCGGCAGCTTCCATCGCGGCAAGATCACCTTCGAGGGAACCAAATGGCATCTGGGCGGCCTGACCGTTCTGAACGTGTCGCCTCCGGGAACCAACCACTATGAAGAGATCATCCCGAGAACCTGGGATCTCATCAAGCGCGGCATCTATGAGCCCGGCCGGTTTATCACCCACACGGCCTATTACAAGGACGCCGAGGCGATGGAGAACCTCTTCCAGCGCGCGGTCGACAAGGGCGACGGCTATATGAAGGGCGCGGTGCTCTTCGTCAAGTAAGGCGAGAAGGCAGACCGATTCCGAGGGGGGAATCGGTCTGCTTCTTCGAGAAAAGGAGGCCTGTTTGCAAAGAAAATGAGCAAGAAAGTGATCATCGGCGCGTTTGCGCATGAATCCAATGATTTCTGCCCGAATCTGACGACGCGGGCGATGTTTGATTTTTATGAGGGCGAGGAGGTTTATACCCAACTGCCCGTCCGCGATATTTTTGAAGAGGCGGGCTTTGAGGTCGTGCCCGCCATCTGCGCCGTGGCCGAGTCGTATGGGCCGGTGAGCCGGGAGGCCTTTGATTTCTTTTCGGGCCGGCTGCTCGAGGTCGCGCGCCGGCATTCCGACGCGGACGGTATCTGGATGTTCTGCCACGGCGCGATGACGGTCGAGGATATGGACAGGGCGGGCGAGTATACGCTGATGAAGCAGCTGCGCGCGGTTGTCGGGACGGATTGTCAGATCGCGCTGGGGATGGATCTGCACGGCAACATCGAGCCGGATTTTCCCGATCTGGTCAATATCTTTCGCTGCTACCACACGGCGCCCCACACGGATCAGACCGACACCTACCGGCGCACGGCGCGCGCGTTGGTGCGCGCGCTTTCGCAGGGGGAGAAATGGCGCACCGAGCTCGTCAAGATGGCGATGATCTTCCCGGGGGAGATGGCAGCGACAACGGTGGACCCGGTCAGGGGCATCATCGAGGAGCTCGACCGGCTTGAGAGCGAGGACGAACGGGTCGAGTGCGCGAGCATGTATGTCGGCTTCGCGTGGGCGGACGCGCCGCGCACCTCCTGCTCGATCGCGGTCGTGCCGAGCGCGCCGCAGCACC
Organism: uncultured Oscillospiraceae bacterium; assembly: GCA_964555125.1. Taxonomy (GTDB): domain Bacteria; phylum Bacillota; class Clostridia; order Oscillospirales; family Ruminococcaceae; genus CAZKRQ01. The sequence continues at coordinate 1,035 of CAZKRQ010000036.1, read as the reverse complement.
AGGCGTATTGCCGCGAATTGGCGCAAAAGCTCGCGGATCTCGCCTTTTCCAAGCGGCGGGAGTTCCACTTCGAGATGGAGTCGTATGACGCGCATGAGTCGATAGAGAAGGCGTTCGCGAGCGAGGTCAAGCCGGTCTGCGTCACGGATATGGGCGACAACCCCACCGCCGGAACCAACGGCGGCAGCCTCAGCCTGCTGCGCGAGGTTCTCGCATTCAGCGGCGGCCGCCCCGCGCTGGTTGCGGGTATCTATGACCTGAAAGCGTATAAAACCTGCGCCGCGGCGGTGGGCGAAAGCCTTTTGCTGAAGCTCGGCATCGGCATCGACGAGGTGACCGCCCCGATCACGCTGGATGTGACGGTCGTGACGCGGTTTGACGTTTACGATTATAAAATCGAGGGCAGCCCGGCGGTGGTGCGGTGCGGCGCAGTGATCCTGCGGTGCGGCGCGGTCGACATCGTCGTGACCGAAAAGCCGATGGCGTTTATCCACAGGGTCACGTTTGAAAGGTCGCCGCTCGCGATGGGCGATTATCAGGTGATCGTCACAAAATTCGGGTATATCTACCCGGATCTGAAGCCATACGCAAAGCGCTTTATTATGGCGAACACGCCCGGCGAGAGCTATCAAAACGTGCCCGAGCTGCCCTATCGCCGGATCAAACGCCCGATTTTCCCGATTGATTCCATTTGATTTAGGAGGACAAAGGATTTATGAGCAAGGTCTTTCCCCGCACGACGGTTGGCGGCGTCTCCATGCCGAGGATGATTATCGGCTGCAACTGGATTTCCGGCTTCAGCCACCGCAGCGCGGCGAGCGACACCATGATCAAGGCGCGCCACAGCGAGGCGGAGCCGACCGCGAAAATCTTCGAGGCCTTCCTCGAAAGCGGCGTCGACGCCGTGCTGGGCCTGTTCGGCGTGGACAAGCATCTGGAGCGCGCCGTGAAAAGCGCCGAGGACAGAACCGGAAAAAAGAAGATTCTCATCGACGAGCCGATCATCAATGTGGACAATACGCCCGCGGCGCGGCA
>CAZKRQ010000035.1:0-10431 GCA_964555125.1 uncultured Oscillospiraceae bacterium | reverse complement strand
TGATTTTTTCGGCCACGTCGTCGAAAGGCCTGCCCTTACAGCTTCTGAGCGCGTGGGCGACGACGCCGGGTCCCGAGACGCCGACATTGACGACGCAGTCCGGCTCGCCGGGCCCGTGAAACGCGCCGGCCATAAACGGGTTGTCCTCGACCGCGTTGGCGAACACGACCAGCTTGCTGCACGCGACCGACTGGCGGTCGGCGGTGCGCGCGGCGCATTCCTTGATGACCTCGCCCATCAGGCGCACGGCATCCATGTTGATGCCCGCCTTTGTGGTGCCGACATTGACCGAGCCGCACACCTTTTCGGTCTCGGAGAGCGCGCGGGGCATCGAGCGGATGAGGCGCTCGTCGCCGGCCGTCATGCCCTTGTGCACAAGCGCGGAGAAGCCGCCGATATAGTTGACGCCGACAGCGGCGGCGGCGCGGTCCATGGCCATGGCGATCGGGGTGTAGTCGGCGGCGTCGCAGCTCTCGGCGACGAGCGCGACCGGCGTAACAGAGATGCGCTTGTTGACGATCGGGATGCCGAATTCCTTTTCGATGTCCTCGCCGGTTTTGACGAGATGCTCGGCCTGGGTCGCGATGCGGTCGTAGACCTTGCGGCAGCAGGTCTCGATGCTCTCGCTCGCGCAGCCGCGAAGCGAGATGCCCATTGTGATCGTGCGCACGTCGAGATGCTGATGATCGATCATCTCGATGGTCTGCATGATGTCCTTTGTGTTAATCATCTGCGCGCCACCTCGCCTCAAACGCGGTGCATGGCGTTGAAGATGTCTTCACGCTGGATGCGCACGACCAGATTTCTCTCCTCGCCCTTCCGGCGCAGAAATTCCCGCAGCTCGTCGAAATCGGTGCTGCTGCCCGAGGTGTCCACGAGCATGATCATCGTGAAGTATTCCTGCATCAGCGTCTGGCTGATGTCCATAATGTTCACGTTTTTTTCGGCGAGCAGCGCGCCGACATAAGCGATGATGCCGACGGCGTCTCTGGCGACGACGGTGACGATTGCGCGCATAAGCTTGGTTCTCCTTCGCAATGGTTAAGATTGAGGGCCCGGCTTCGCGGAAGCGACGCCGCGGGCCTGTATACGAGTAAATCCTACCATATGCGCGCGAAAAAAGCAAAGCCGGGCGTCACCCTTCTTCGCGGCTGCGGCCGACGAGATGGGCGACGACAAAGACAATCGCCGCGAGGCCGACGAGAATATAGACGATCTGTGAAGCAAGGGCGGACGAGCCCCCGAACAGCCACGCGACGAGGTCGAAGTTGAAAAGGCCGACCAGCCCCCAATTGAGCCCGCCGACGACGAGAAGAACGGCGCTGATGGTTTTTAACATGATGACTGCCTCCGAAATAGAATTGATGGGATGCTGAGTGCTCCCGCTTATAGCCTGCCCGCCCCGTGCGCAGGTTATGCGGGCCGCCGTTTTGCCAACGGGGGCGGTTTGTGCTATACTTAAGCAAATTTTCATCTGGCAGACAAAATACGGAGGTTTTCTGTTATGGATATGTTGTTGAAGCTTCTCTCGGAGGACGCGCGGCTGTCTCTTGAGCAGCTCGCCAGCCTGACCGGCACGAGCGAGCAGGAGGTCGCCGCCCGCATGGATGCGTTCAAGGAGAAAGGGGTGATCGCCGGCTATGAGGCGGTGATCAACTGGGAAAAGGCGGGCGTCGAGCGGGTGCAGAGCATCATCGAGGTGCGCATCAGCCCCAAGCGCAGCTTTGGGTTTGACGAGTTTGCGGATACCCTTGCGCGCTTCCCCGAGGTCGACACGGTTTATCTCATGTCGGGCGGCTATGACATCGCGATTATGATGCACGGCAAGAGCTTCCGCGACGTCGCGATGTTTGTCGCCAAGCGGCTGTCTCCGATGGAATCGGTGCTCTCGACGGCGACCCACTTTGTGCTCAAGACCTATAAAGAGCGGGGTATACTCTTTGAGGAGAAGCCCGTGGATGAAAGGGGACTGGCTTCGCTGTGATCGACTATTCCAAAATCCTGACGCAGCGTGTCCAGGAGCTGAAGCCGTCGGGAATCCGAAAATTTTTCAGCCTTGCGGCCGAGATGGACGACTGCATTTCGCTGGGCGTCGGCGAGCCCGATTTTGTCACGCCGTGGGCGATCCGCCAGGCGGGCATCCACTCTCTCGAGGCGGGCAAGACATGGTATACCGCCAACGCCGGCCTCGCCGGCCTGCGCGAGGAGATCACCCGGTACCTCAAGCGCCGCTTCCAGCTGAAATACGATCCGGCGAAGCAGGTCTTTGTGACGGTCGGCGGCTCGGAGGCGATTGATCTGTGCATCCGCGCGCTGGTTGAGGAGGGGGACGAGGTCATTCTGCCGACCCCCTGCTTTGTCTGCTATGACCCGATCGCGCGCATGTGCGGCGCGAAGCTCGTGGTCGTGCCGACCAGGGCCGAAAACGGGTTTCGCCTGACCGCCGCCGAGCTGCGCGCGGCGATCACCCCGAAAACCAAGCTGCTGATTCTCCCGTTCCCCAACAACCCGACCGGCGCGGTCATGCGCCGCCGGCATCTCGAGGAGATCGCCGAGGTGCTGCGCGGCACCGATATTATGGTGCTGTCGGATGAAATCTACGCCGAGCTGACCTATGGCGGCGAGCGCCATGTCTCCTTCGCCGAGGTGAGCGACGACGCCTACGCGCGCACCGTCGTCATCAACGGCTTTTCCAAGGCCTACGCGATGACGGGCTGGCGGCTCGGCTACGCGTGCGGGCCCGCGCCCGTGATCGAGCAGATGCTCAAGCTGCACCAGTTCGCGATCATGTGCGCGCCGACGACCAGCCAGTATGCGGCGATCGTCGCCCTGCGGGAATGCGACGAGGCCATCGAGCAGATGGTCGAGGAGTACGCCATGCGCCGGCGGCTGCTGGTTGACAGCTTCAATCGAATGGGCCTGACCTGCTTTGAGCCGGAGGGCGCGTTTTATGTCTTCCCGTCGATTCAGTCGACCGGCATGAGGTCGCAGGAATTCTGCGAAAAGCTGCTGTATGCCAAACGGGTCGCGGTGGTTCCGGGCGACGCGTTCGGGGACAGCGGAGAGGGACATGTTCGCGTCTCTTACTCCTACTCCGTCGCCCACCTCGCGGAGGCGCTGCGCCGCATCGAGGCATTTTTGAAGGAGATCGGATGAGGAACACCGTCATCATCAAAGCGGTCCGCGGCTATGAGGATCAGGCGGCCGTCGACGCGGCGGTCGAGCAGATTTTCGCCGCGTCAGAGGTCGGCGATCGCGTCGGGTCCCAGACCCGCGTCGCGCTCAAGCTCAACCTGCTCATGAGGGCCGCGCCCGAGGAGGCGGTCACGACCCACCCCGCCGTGGTGCGCGCGGTGATTGCCGCGCTGCAAAAACGCGGCGTGCGCGACATTGTGCTGTGCGACTGTCCCTCCGGCCCCTTTTCCGAGAGCCGGCTGGCGGGCATCTACGCGGGCGGGGGCGTGCGCCTCAATTTTGATATGGCCTGCCGCCCCGTGCGGGATTACAACCTGCTGCAATGCGCGCTCGACGCGGATGTGCGTATCGGCGTCGGCAAGGTCAAGACCCACGCGATGGCGGGCATGACCGGCGCGGTCAAAAACTGGTTTGGGATGATCCCCGGCCTTGAGAAAGCCCAGCAGCACATGCGCCTGCCCCGGCGGGAGGATTTCGGCGGGATGCTCTGCGATCTCTACGACGCGGTCGCGCCCGACTTCAACATACTCGACGGCATTGTCGGCATGGAGGGGGACGGCCCCTCAGGCGGTCGGCCGCGCGCCTACGGCTTTCTCGCCGCGGGCGAAAACGGCTATCACGTCGACCGCGCGGTCTGCCATTGCCTTGGCCTGCGCCCCGAGGCGGCGCTGTCGGTCGCGTCGTCCATCGCGCGCGGCAAAGCGCCGCTCGACGCGTCGGCGCTCGCGGTCGAGGGGGACCGCGCTGTGTTTGAGCATCCGATCACCGACCTGCTGCTGCCGCGCAGCGCCGACATCGGCCTGTCGGGCAATCTGCCGAAGCTCCTGCAACCGGCCGGCCGGTGGGCCTTCGCCCATATGGCGCCGCGCCCCGTTATCCGCGCGCGGGACTGCGTGGGCTGCGGGCGGTGCCGGGAAATCTGCCCCCAACAGACGATCCGGATCCAAAATAAAAAAGCGGTCATCGACCGGGCGAAGTGCATCCGCTGCTTTTGCTGCCATGAGGTTTGCCCGCAGCGCGCGATTGACATTCACACGAGCCCGATCTTCCGCCTGCTTAAATGACGAGGTGCCCCATGGACGAGATCACGCTTTTTGCCAACGCCAAGGTCAACCTCTCGCTCGATATAACCGGCGCGCGCCCCGACGGATATGGTCAACTGCTCGGTCTCGCTGAGCGACGAGGTCGTGATACGGCGCGCCGGGGCGGAGGGGTTGTCGGTCCGCTCCGGGGCGGCATATGTGCCGGACGACAGCCGAAACCTCGCCTATCAGGCGGCGCGGGCGCTTGCGCGCGCGCGGGGCATTGCGCTGCCGCCGCTGCAAATCGAGATCAAAAAGCGCATACCCACCCAGGCGGGGCTCGGCGGAGGCTCGGCGGATGCGGCCGCGGCGCTGGTCGGCCTCAATGAGCTGCTCGGACTCGGCCTGTCACCGCAGGAGCTCGCGCAAATCGGCGCGGATGTCGGCGCGGACGTGCCGTTCTGCGTGCTGGGCGGCGCGGCCCGGGTGCGGGGGATCGGGGAGAGGGTTGAGCCGATTCGCATGGGCTGCGAGCTGCCCATGCTGATTTTGATGCCCCGGCGCGGCCGCAGCACCAAAGCGGCGTTCGCGGCCTTCGACCGCGGCGAGCTGCGGCGGCACCCGAAAACCGACGCGCTGGTCGAGGCGCTCGCGGGGGGGGACGCCGCCGGCGCGGCGATGCTGTTTGAGAACGCGTTTTCCTCTATGAAAGAGAGCGACACGACGGCGCGCCTGACCCAGCTGCTGCTGCGCGGCGGCGCGCTCGGCGCGTCGATGACGGGCAGCGGCGCGGCGGTGTTCGGCGTCTTTCGCGACCGCCTGGCCGCGTCAAGGTGCCGCGAGCGGATCCGCAGGCCCGGGCTTTCCGTCTTTCTCGCGGATCTCTGCGAGCGCGGCGTGACCGTTGTGCGCAGAGGGTGCGCCCCGTGACGGTCGCGGCTTGGCCGCGGCGCTTTTTCATGGGAACGAGGCAGATCAAACCGTGCAGGAGGGTGAACAATGAGTAAGAAAATCATGCTGTTGGGAATCGCTGTTATTTTGGCCTCGATCGCGCTGTCGATGAACAACGTGATCGCTTTCGGCGGCGGCATTGCGGGCCTTTTGATTGCGGTGACCGGCTTGTTTATGCGGGATAAAGATGAAAAAAACTGAGTCTGAGCAAATGTGTCAAGCTTCGATCCGTCGAGGGGCTTTTTGCGTGAAATTTCCCGTGCAACAGCCCTCTTGAGGTGAATCAGGGCCGTCGCGGGGGAGCGAAACAGCGAAAAAAGGGGCGGCGTCGTTTCGACGCCGCCCCTTCGTTTGGGCAGGACAGATGCGTTTAAGCGGAGAATTCAAAGAGGTGGCCGATCGCGCCGAAAACGCCGGCGGTCGCGAGCGACATGATGATGCCGGCCGAGACGATGCCCAAAAAGATCACGGGCAGGGCCTTTCTCCAATCAAGCTGTAAAATCGCGGCGATGAGAGAGCCTGTCCAGGCGCCGGTGCCCGGCAGCGGAATCGCGACGAAGGCAAAGAGCGCGAGCAGCTCATAGTGGCCGAATTTTTTTGCTTTTGCCTCGGCCTTGTCGATGATTTTTTGAAAAAACGGGCCGATTTTATTGAATTTCGCGAGCCAGCGCAATACCTTTTGAGAAAACAGGATCAGAAAAGGCACGGGCAGCGTATTGCCGAGCACGGCGACAATAAAGGTCGGCAGCATCGGCAGGCCGATGCCGAGCCCGATCGGGATCGCGCCGCGCAGCTCGAGCACCGGCACCATGGAAATGAAAAAAACATACCAGTATTCTTTGAGAAGTTCAAGCAGGTGCAAAGCGTCACTCCCTCCGTTGTCGGATTGATGCCTTGATTATAGCACAGGGTTCGACAAATATCAAATGGGAGAGAGAAAGGGCGGCGCGGCCTCAGCAGCGCTTGATTTTGGCGACCATCACCGTCACGTCGTCGCCCGAGGCGGTCTCCTGTCTGGCGCGGTCGATGAGCTCCTTGCAGATCTCCTCGGGCGTGCAGTCGTAGAGCCGCTTGAGCACCTGCTCGATAAAGGGCCTGTCCGGCCGCTCGGCGCCGTCGCTGGTCATGACGACGATGTCGCCGTCGTTTAAGGAAAGCTTGCTCTCGCGGCAGATGACCTGCTCGAGGATGCCGACGGGCAGGGTGCGCCCGCCGATTTTTTCAACGGTGTTTCCGCGCAGGCAATAGGTGGGGGCCGCGCCCGCCTTGAAAAGGGTCGCGCCGCCGGTGAAGACATCGAGGCTCAGCGCGTCGAGGGTGCTCGCGGATTCCCTGTCCTCCCGCATGGCGAGCGCCGTGTTGGCGAGCTCGGCCGCCTGCTTGATGGGGAAGCCGCTCTCCAGCAGCCGCTTGAGAAACGCGCAGCAGACCGTGCCGTCCCGCGCGGCGCTTTTGCCGGTGCCCATTCCGTCCGAGAGCAGCAGATGCACATTGCCGCGCAGGTCGGTGAAGACCGAATAGACGTCGCCGCAGATCTCTTTTTCGGCGCAGAGCTGAGAGACGGCGGTTTTGACGGCGAAATCCGGCTGCTCCGAATAGGTGATGACCGTGTTGCCGGCCGAGCTGTCGAAGACGGGGGCGCTCAGCCGCACGCCCGCGATCAGCGAGAGGCCCGCGGTCAGGCGCTTCACCATAGCGGGGGCGGGGGCGTCGGCCAGCGTGAGGGTGATGATGGGCCGGCGCGCAAAGCCGTAGACCAGGCTCGCGCTCTCAATGGGCAGCGCCAGCCGCGCGGCGCAGTCGTATACGCGTTTGGACTTCTGCTCGTCCCATTCCCTGACGGCGCACAGCTCCTCCCGCGCGCTGTCCAGCATTTCGGCGATGGCGGCAAACTGCTTTTTGAGCATCGCCTTATACAGCTGCGTGCTGCGGATATGGGTGACGTCGTCGAGATAATTTTTATAGGATTTATTGATTTCGCCGATGATGGCGGCCGGCTTCACGCAGCGGTCGGTGAATTCGTCCGTGAGGTCGCTGACATGCGCGATGCCCTTGCTGTTCAGCACCGGGGTCAGCTTGCACCAGGCGTCGGTCGTCTCGTTGTAAAGCTTGACCCAGCACCGGGACATCATCGGGCATTTGCGGCACTGGGCCTCGGCGACGTGGTTATAGAGCTTGTCCATGTTGCAGCGCGCGTCCTTGAGCTCGACCGTGCGGTCGAGCAGGGTGCCGATGTCCTTCATCGACGCGCTGATGCAGCCGAGCTTGCCGCCGAGCGCGGCCGTGGCGCTGCCCAGACTCTCGCTGACGCTGTCATACTTCGCTTCGGCGCGGCTGCGCAGCGGGATGAGGAGAAAAACGAGCGCCCCCGACAGGGCCTCGGTCGTATAGGTGATCGCGTAGGCATAGCTGGGCGCGCACGCCGCGAAAACGCACGCGCTCAGCGCGTAGATGAGGCAGAGCAGCGGCTTGCCCCGTTTTTTGAAAAGGGAGGAGAGCGCGCCCGCAACGCACAGGCCGGCCGCCGCGAAGGCGAAATTCGCGTCGCTCAGCGCGACGGCCGCGCCCGCAGCGCCAAACACGACCATATCAAAGGGAGGCGCCAGCAGATAGGCGCTGAAGACGGTCGCCGCCCCCGCCGCGATCCGCCCGAGCGAGAAGGGGCCGACAGGCAGAGGGGTCAGCGCCATCAGGACGCTTGCCAGCGAGAGCGCGAGGCAGGCCTTCTGCGCGCTCGAGAACTCGGGGAGCGCCCGCCGGCGGCGCAGCGCGTCGAAGGAGATGTGATAAAAGTAACTGAAAGCGCCCGCGACGCCCAGGCCGGCCAGCGCCCTGAGCATACCCTGCGCGGTCAGCGAGCCGGAAAGGGCCATCACGGCGGTCTCGGTAAACAGGACGGTCATCGACGCCGCGATCAGCGAGGGCAGATAGCTGCTCCTGCGGTAAGCGGTGCGTGAGAGCCCCGAGAGGATCCAGCGCAGCGCCGCGACGACGCCGACCGCCGCTATGTAGACGGTGTTCGCGGCGATAAAGTCGCCGAACCAGTTGTTGATGATAAAGCCGGCCAGCGCCGCGATCATAAAGCGGTCGCTGACGCCGACGATCATCGCGAGGCCGAACGGATACATCCCCTCGGAAAACGGCACCTGAGAGAGCAGCGCCGTCAGCGCGCCGACGCCCAGATGCATGACGGCGGTCTTGACGACCGATACTGCGGCCGATCCGTTCAGCCGGCTTTTCAGAGAATGAAGCGCTTTCGCTTCTTTATTTTTCAATCTTTCCTCCACCCTTCGGAATAAATACTACATATTCATCATAAACAAATAGTTGAATATCTGTTGTCGATAACGATCTGTCGAAAAAGCGCTACTTATGATGAGAAGGGACGAAAGAGAGGAAGAGAGAGGCAAGCGCGGCAAAATCGGCCTTTTTTGCGCGCCGCCGCGCCCTCGCGCGGGCCGAACGCCTTGACTTGCCGGGCGCTATCCACTAGAATTGTACCAGTAAAGGGCTATGGACTGCGGCGGGCGACGCCGCATGGAAGGAGAAAGACGATGGATTTTAACGAAGCTTACGCGCGTTGGCGCCGCGAGGCGGCGGACCCCGCGCTTCGAGCCGAGCTCGAGGCGATCGAGCAGAATGAGGAGGAAAAGGAGAGCCGCTTCGGCGCTTCTCTGACCTTTGGGACGGCGGGCCTGCGGGGGATTCTCGGCGCGGGCACCAACCGCATGAATGTTTACACCGTCGCGCAGGCGACCCAGGGCCTGGCGCAATGGGTGCGCGACCGCTTTGGCGGCGGCGCCGTCGCGATCGCCTATGATTCTCGCAATATGAGCGGGGAATTTGCGCGCGTAAGCGCTTCGGTGCTCGCGGGCAACGGGGTCAAGGCCTGCCTCTACGACCGGCTCATGCCCACCCCGATGCTCTCGTTTGCGGTGCGCCATCTCGGCGCGCAGGCCGGCATCATGATCACGGCGAGCCACAACCCGGCCGCTTATAACGGCTATAAGGCATATGGGCCCGACGGCTGCCAGATGACGGCAGAGGACGCCGACGCGGTCTATGCGCGCATTCGCAAGACCAATCTCTTTCGGGACGTCGTCTATAAAGAGTTCGAGGCCGGCCTTGCGGAGGGCTCGATCGAATATATCGGCGACGGGCTGATCGAGGCCTATTATCAAAAGGTGAAGGAGCAGCAGCGCAATCCCGGGATCTGCGCCGCGCACCCGATCCGCGTCGTCTATTCGCCGCTCAACGGCACCGGCAACGAGCCGGTGCGCCGCGTTCTCGCGGACATCGGCGTTTTTGACGTCACCGTTGTGCCCGAGCAGGAAAAGCCGGACGGAAATTTCCCGACCTGCACCTATCCCAACCCGGAGACGCGCGAGGCGCTCGCGCTCGGCCTCGCGCTGTGTGAGGCGGTCCGGCCCGACCTGTTTTTCGCGACCGACCCCGACGCCGACCGCGTGGGCGTCGCCTTTGCGGACGGCGCGGGCGGCTACACGATTCTGACCGGCAACGAGATCGGCGTGCTGCTGCTCGATTATATCATCAAGGCGCGCCGCGAAAAGGGCGAGATGCCCGCGCGGCCCGTCGCGGTTGAGAGCATTGTCACGACCCGCCTCGCCGCCGACATCGCCGCGAAAAACGGCGTTGAGATGCGCTCTGTGCTCACCGGCTTCAAGTATATCGGCGAGCAGATCCTGCGCCTTGAGCAGGCCGGGGAGGAGGAGCGCTTTATCTTCGGCTTTGAGGAGAGCTGCGGCTATCTCGCGGGCAGCTATGTGCGGGATAAGGACGCGGTCTTCGCGTCGATGCTGCTTTGCGAGATGACGAGCTATTATAAATCGCTGGGCACCAGCCCCATCGAGGTGCTGAACGGTATCTATGAGGAGTACGGCTGGTATCTGCACAGGGTCGAGAACTTCGCGTTCGCGGGCCTCGACGGAAAGGAGCGGATGGCGGCGGTCATGGAGCGCCTGTATGGCGGCGCGCCGCAGAGGATCGCGGGTCTTCGCGTGGCGGAGGTCGTCGATTACAAAGCGCGCGAGCGGCGGGATATGGCCGCGGGGACGACGGCGCCGACGGGACTGCCCGCGGCGGACGCGATCGAGCTGACGCTCGAAAACGGCGCGGCGGTGATGGTGCGTCCCTCGGGCACCGAGCCGAAAATGAAGCTGTATCTCTCGGCGAAGGAGCCGAGCCGCGCGGCGTCGGAGGCCCTTCTTGAGCGGATTTCGGCGGATATGCATGAAATTCTGGG
>CAZKRQ010000034.1:0-10578 GCA_964555125.1 uncultured Oscillospiraceae bacterium | reverse complement strand
AACTTCCTTTCGCGTCAATGCAGGGATATTTGTATTATACATGGAAAAACGGGAATTGTCGAGGACAACCTGCGCCCGCGGCCGCCCGACAGCGCGCGGCGAAGAGCGCGAAAGCGGTTTCTCTGGCGCTGCGCCGGCGCAGGGGCGTTTTTTACTTGTGCGCGGCGCGCCGGTGTGTTAAACTGTAAAAGCACGGAAACGGGCGGGAGAGCCTGGCCGAGCGGGCCGGCGGCCTGTCGCGGCGGTGCCCTCCGTGACGGATAGAGCAAATGGAGAGAAAGCAGGGTGAAAAGAGCATGGACGCAAAGGAAAAGCGATTCGCCGTCCTCATCGACGCGGACAATGTTTCGGAAAAATATATAAAAGTGATCCTCGACGAGCTGAGCACCGACGGCACGGCGACCTATAAGCGCATCTACGGCGACTGGACCAGCCCGGCGCTTGCGCGGTGGAAGCAGGTGCTGCTCGACAATTCGGTCTCGCCGATTCAGCAGTATGCCTACACGACCGGCAAAAACGCGACCGACTCGGCGATGATTATCGACGCGATGGATATTCTCTATACCGGCCATGTCGAGGGCTTCTGCATCGTTTCGAGCGACAGCGATTTCACGCGCCTGGCGGTCCGGCTGCGGGAGGCGGGCATGTATGTCGTCGGCATGGGGGAGACCAAGACGCCCAAGCCGTTTATCGCCGCCTGCAACAAGTTCACCTACCTCGACGTCATCAGCAAGCGGGGCGGGGAGACCGGCAACCGGCAGGCGGCGCAGCCCGAGCAGGAGGAGAAGGAGCCGCTGCGGGCGATTATCGACGATATTGCGGCCGTCGTTGAAGAGACGTCGGACGACGACGGGTGGGCGCATCTCGGCTATGTCGGCACGACGCTGCAAAAGCGCTATCCCGACTTTGACGTGCGCAATTACGGCTTTAAAAAGCTGACCCCCTTTGTGCAGTCTCTCGGCGAGTTTGAGGTCAAGGGCGAGCGCAACCGCGGCGGCTCGGCGGTCGTATATCTGCGAAACAGGGAAAAGGAGGGCGGCGGCAATGGACGCGGCAGATCTTAAATTCGACAAAGACGGGCTGATCCCGGCGGTCGTGCAGGATTTTTACACCGGCGAGGTGCTCACGGTCGCCTATATGAACCGGGAGAGCCTCGCGATCACCCTTGAGGAAAAGCGCACCTGCTTCTGGTCCCGCTCCCGCCGGACCCTCTGGCGCAAGGGCGAGACGAGCGGCCATGTGCAGCATGTTGTTTCGGTCACCGCGGACTGCGACGCCGACGCGCTCGTCGTCAAGGTGGTCAAGGATGGGCCCGCCTGCCATCTGGGCACCGAGAGCTGCTTTACGCGGCTGCTGTTTGAGGATGAAACGGTGCAGCAATTCAGCCTCGAGGCGCTGTACCGCCTGCTCGAGCAGCGCAACGCGAACCGCCCGCAGGGCAGCTACACGACCTATCTCTTTGAGAAGGGGCGCGAGAAAATTCTCAAAAAGGTGGGCGAGGAGTGCACCGAGGTAATCATCGGCGCGATGAAGGGCAGCCGGGAGGAGACGATCTATGAGATCAGCGATCTGTGCTATCATGTGCTTGTGTTGATGGTGGAGATGGGCGTTTCGGTCGCCGACATCAAAAAGGAGCTCGCCGGGCGGCACGTCATCGACAAAAAGGTCAAGCAGGAGACGATGCAATGATCCGCTGCTCGCTGCACAACCACACAAATCTCTGCGACGGCGCCAGCTCCCCGCGCGAGATGCTCGACGCGGCGGTCGCGGCCGGCTTCACCGATTTCGGTTTTTCGGGCCACAGCCACGACCCGGCGTTTTCCGAATCTCTGCGGGATCACGCCGCCTACGCCGCGCAGATCCGCGCGCTGGCCCCGGAGTATGCAAACAGGCTTCGTGTCTACTGCGGCATTGAGCAGGACTATCTCTGCGAGCGGGACGAGACCGAATTCGACTATGTGATCGGCTCGGCGCACGCGGTGCGCGCGGCGGGCCGGAGCGTCTGCGTCGACGACACCCCCGCGCGGCTGGAGGAGGGCATCCGAAGCTGTTTTTCGGGTGACGCGAATGCGCTGGCGCGGGCGTATTACCGCCTTGTCGCGCAGGGCGCGCTGCAGCTGAGGCCCGATGTGATTGGGCATTTTGACCTGGTTGTCAAATTCAACGCGGGCAACCGCTTTTTTGACGAGGAGGGCGCGGCCTATCGGGCGTCGGCGCTCGAGGCGGCGGAGGCCTGCCTGTCGGCCGGCGCGGTGTTTGAGCTCAACACCGGCGGCATGGCGCGCGGCTGGCGCGATTCCCCCTATCCCGCGCGGTGGCTGCTCGCCTATCTGAGGGAAAAGGGGGCGCGGGTGATGATCGCGACGGATTGCCACAGCGCCGCCATGATCGATTACGGGCTGCGGGAAGCGCGCGCGCTGCTGCGCAGCGTGGGCTTTCGCACAGAGACCGTCTATGCGAACGGCGCTTTTTTCGAGCAGGCTTTAGACGAAGAGGCGGATGAAAAGAGAAGCCGTTCACAGGGATAGCGCCGCGCGGCGAAGCAGGGGAGAGCCGGGAGATTGCGGCCCGAAAAAATGCCAAAAGAGCTCTCGGGGAACAGCGGCCAAAGTTTGTGCAAAATACCCACTTGCGGCGCGGGCAAAAAATCTGCTACAATACAACCTGCAAATTGAATACGGCGATTTAACGACACATGTGGTGCATTGCACGTAAATCTGATTACGGTACGGTAATGCCGGCATGTGTCCGTTTTTTTCACAGGGCGAACCGGTCTGTGAAAAACAGCCAAATGAAGAGAAAAGGGCACATGCATCTGCATGTGCCCTTTTCGCCGCGTTCTCTTTATTAAAACAGGAGGTATTTTATGCAAGAATCCGCTTATCTCGGAACCGAAAAACCGGGGAAGCTGCTGCGAAAATTCGCGGTTCCCTGTGTGTTTTCGCTGATCATTTCCTGCCTTTACAACATCGTCGACCAGATCTTTGTGGGCAACGGCGTGGGGTATCTGGGCAACGCGGCCACCGGCGTCATTTTCCCGATCACGGTGATCGGCTGGGGCGTCTCGCTCTTTTTCGGCGACGGCGCGGCGGCCGCGCTCAGCGTTTCGCTCGGAAAGAACAGGACGCAGGACATCCACCGCAGCGTGGGCAACAGCATTTTGTGCTCGTTTCTCGGCGGTGTTGTGATCATTCTTGTCGGCTATTGCTGGGGCGACGGCCTGCTCAGGCTGATCGGCGCGACCGACGCGAATATCGGCTTGGCGCATGATTACGGCTTCATCATCTATGGCATGATGCCGCTCGCCCTGGTGCAGAACACGCTGGCGTCGATCATTCGCGCCGACGGCAGCCCCCGCTATGCGATGGGCGCGATGCTGGCGGGCGCGGTGCTGAATATCATCGGCGACCCGGTGGCGATCTATCTTCTGGATTGGGGCATCAAGGGCGCGGCCTATGCCACTATCCTCGGGCAATTTGTCAGTTTCTTGATCTGCGCGGCGTACCTGCTGCGAAGTAAATCCTTTCGGATCAGCGCGGCCAGCTTTAAGCCCGACCGTGCGCTGCTCGGCCAGGTCATGGCGCTGGGGGCCTCCAGCTTTTTGACCCAGCTCTCGATCGTCGTCATCACGGTCGTCAACAATATCCTGCTGGTGCGGTACGGCGCGGCCTCGGCCTACGGCGCGGATATACCGCTCGCGGCGTTTGTGGTCATCATGAAGCTGTTTCAGATCGTGCTCAATATCGCGATCGGCATCGCCGCCGGGGCGCAGCCGATCGTCGGCTATAATTACGGCGCGAAGAAATATGGCCGCGTGCGGGAGCTGCTGCGCCTGATTTTGAAGTGGACGGCGGTCGTCTGCCTCGTGTGCACGCTGCTGTTTGAGCTGTTCCCGCTGTTTTTTATCCGAATGTTCGGCGCGGACGGCGAGCTCTATACGGCGTTCGCGGTGCGGTGCCTGCGCATCTACCTGTCCCTCATTCTGTTTACCTGCCTGCAAAAGGTCTGCGCGATCTTCCTGCAATCCATCGGCCACGCGAAAGCGGCCGCGCCGCTCTCCATCCTGCGCGATCTGCTGCTGATCGCGTTTTCGATCGCCGCGCCGGCCTTCTGGGGGGTGACTGGCATCTTCTGGGCGGCCCCCCTCGCGGACATCGTCGCGGCCGTCATAACCGCCGCGGTGATGGCACGCCTGTGGAGACAGCTTAAGGCCGGGGAGACCGGCGGGGCGGCGCAGGCGCCGGTTTTGCAGGCCACCCGCGCGGGCGTGATCGTCACCATTGCGCGCGAGCACGGCTCGGCCGGAAAGCGAATCGGGCAGCTGGTGGCGCAGAAGCTCGGCGTGCCCTGCTATTACAAGGAGATGACCGCGCTGGCCGCGCGGGAAAGCGGCCTTGCCGGCGAATTTATCTCGGGCATCAACTCGGATGAGAACACGGTCATGTGCGAGCTCTATCTGAGCACCAGCGCGGTGCAGCAGGCGATCATCGCGCAGGAGAAGGCGATCAACATGATCGCCGACCAGGGCGCTTGCGTCATTGTGGGGCGCGCGGCGGATTATGTGCTGCGCGACAGAGAAAACGTGGTGCGGGTCTTCATCTACGCGCCCAGAGAATACCGGGTGAGGAAGGTCATGGAGATGTATGGCGACACCCGGCAGCAGGGTCAAAAGAGCATTGCCCGCTCCGACGCGGCGCGCGCCGGCTATTATAAGAGCATTTCCGGCCGGGAGTGGGGCGACATTCACCAATACGACCTGTGCGTCGACAGCTCTGCGGGCGAGGAACAGACGGCCGACCTGATCTGCGGCTATGTGCAGAGCCTGCGCTGACAGAAAAAAGTGCAGCGCGGCTTCTATATAGATCACGCAGCCGTATTCTGGGTATCATCCGCAGAGAAAGAGCTCTATGAAATGTTTTGATACAAAAACCGGCGTGACCGTTGCGGTCACGCCGGTTTTATATGCAGTCGATTTTGAAGTGAAAATTTGTTGCGGTTGTGTGGACGAACCATTACTTGTTTTTGGCAGTGGTGTGATTTTTATAAGTATTCCAGGTCGGCTCGTAATCGGGAACGGCCTGATTCCCCCACATGTCCCATCCCTCACGATCTCCACGAGCGAATAATTCAATCCGATTCGGTAAGCTGCAAGCTTCTATGATCGGGATGATCTCATCCGGCTTTCTGCTGTGCTCGCGCTTTCGGGATCGTATTAGATTAACCTGCGAACGGGCTGGAGACAGCGTTCGATTCGGCTCGCTCTTCTTTTTTATGCCAAAAAGAAGAAGTTCGGTAACATTGCGAAAGTAAAAACCCACCCCTCTTCCGTCAGGCAAGCCGTCTTTACGCACTTTTTCCCAAACGACATTTCCTTTATACTCAAAGCCCCAGGCGTCCATAACGGCTAAGCCCTCCGGAAGCAACGCGTTGGGAATCCAAAGGTATAAATGCGCCTTGTTATCCGTTATTTCAGAGACCGGCAAAGCCTTAATATCTGCCAGCGTCATGGTTTCATATCGTGTCAGTCTTTTATGTTCAGGCGCCACTTTACCAGTGCGATTCTGAAATTGCCAGGGGGGGTCGGCGTAGATGGTGTTATACTTTTTTCCGTTTACGAAGTTTATCAAATCCTTTGCCGTGAGCTCTAAGTTACTCATACCTTCTGACACACCCCTTCTTTATGCCGATTGCCAGAAGCGGACAACCGCCGTTTCGCCTGCTGTCAAGGCGATACAACAGCTTCCCCATCCAGGTGGTTGACGCTCCATATTTGGCCATAATACCTATGTCTTTAAAGATTTCATTCAATTCTTCGGCTCTGGTGACAATAACCCCAACATCAATTAACCCACAGTCAAAGTATGTTCGCATAGCAAGTAAATCTCGGTCAAAAGTCTGATCCTTGCTGTTCCATTCAAGGTCAAAAGCAACTTTATTTTTTAGAAAGTCTATGTTATGACCGTCAATATAACCCTTAATCGTTTCTATCTCAAAAGGCTCATCTGAAAAGCGCCCCCTGCGTTGTGCTGTTTGCCGGGGATATTTTTTTACAATCAAGTCCCCGGAAATACGGATTTCCCGCCAACCATAGGGGTACAAGACATCGTCAAATTTCTTTGGGATCGGCGACTCATTACCTCCCGCTTTGGAAATATCATCCAGAGTTAGCTCTAGCTGTCTTAAAGCTGCTTGTATTTCCTGCCACTCCTCTGAGAAGCTCTCGTGAAGGATCTCTAAAGCGTGTCCATAGTCGAAAAACTCATATTTGGAATGAAGATCTGAATCTATATACTTCTTGTTTGCGGTCATTTGTCATCACTTTCTTTATTCCGTAGACCATGCGCTGCGGCTTAGTCCGTCTGTAGCCGTCGCAATATAGTGGATATATATCAGTATATCGTCTTTACTTCTGTTTTTCAATCTTCCACAGCGGGAAGAGACGCAAAGGCCCCGAAAGGGGCCGCCTCACTAACGAAGCGTCTCCTGTCAGGGCCTTTGAAGTCCTACAGCTTCATCAAATCAAACGGGGTTTCCTGATAGACATAGTAGTTGAGCCAGTTCCCGTAGAGCAGGTTGCCGTGGGAGCGCCAGCGAAAGAGGATCTCCTTTTTCGGGTCGTCGTCCTTGAAATAATTTTTGGGGACCTCGATCGGCAGCCCGGCCTTGACGTCGCGCATATATTCGTTATAGAGCGTCTCGCGGTCGTATTCCTGATGGCCGAGCACAAAGACCTGCCGTCCGTTGTCGGTGCAGAGAAGATGGGGCCCGGCCTCCTCGCTCTCGGCCAGCACCCGCAGGGAGGGTATTTTGTCGATGTCCCCGCGCCTGACCTCGGTGTGGCGGCTGTGCGGCGCATAAAAAACATCGTCGAAGCCGCGCACAAGCGGCACAAAGGGATGAAGAACCCGATGCTCAAACACGCCGAACATTTTCTTTGGGAGGGGATATTTCGGGATGCCGTAGTGATACCACAGCGCGGCCTGCGCGCCCCAGCAGATGTGCAGCGTGCTGAACACATTGGTCTTGGAAAACTCCATGATCTCACACAGCTCGTCCCAATAGTCGACCTCAACGTATTCGAGATGCTCCACCGGCGCGCCGGTGATAATCATCCCGTCAAAGCGCTCGCTGCGGACGTCGCGAAAACGGGTATAAAAGCTCTCGAGGTGCTCCACCGAGGTGTTTTTGCTCTCGTGCGAGTCCATGCGCAGCAGGGTCAGCTCGACCTGAAGCGGGCTGTTGGCCAGCTCGCGCGCGAGCTGGGTCTCGGTCGCGACCTTGGTCGGCATGAGGTTCACGACCAGAATGCGCAGCGGGCGAATATCCTGCGCGACGGCGCGCGCCTCGTTCATGACAAAGATGTTTTCCTTTTGCAGCGCCGCGAACGCCGGCAGGTCCTGCGGGATAATCAGGGGCATGGGT
The DNA here is from genome assembly GCA_964555125.1 of uncultured Oscillospiraceae bacterium. GTDB lineage: Bacteria > Bacillota > Clostridia > Oscillospirales > Ruminococcaceae > CAZKRQ01. Next base: position 3,156 of record CAZKRQ010000034.1, on the reverse strand, counting down.
GTGTTTCTCCGTTTTCGCGATAAGGATGGGGGAATCAGCCGCAGGCCGCGGTCAGGGCCTGCTCGACGTCGGCAATCAGGTCGCCGACGTCCTCGATGCCGACAGACATGCGGATCTGCTCGGGCAGCACGCCGGCCGCGCGCTGCTCGTCCTCGGTCAGCTGGCGATGGGTGGTGCTTGCCGGGTGCAGCACACAGGTGCGGATGTCGCCGACATGTACGACGAGGCTGATGAGCTTGAGGTTCTCGATGAATTTTTTGCCCGCTTCCATGCCGCCTTTGACGCCGAAGCAGAGCACGCCGCTCTGCCCGTCGGGCAGATATTTCTGCGCGAGGGAGGCATAGGGGCTGTCGGGCAGGCCGGCATACTCGACCCAGGCGACGTTGGGGTTAGAGCGCAGATATTTCGCCATCGCCATCGCGTTGGCGCTGTGCTGCTTCATGCGCAGATGCAGCGTTTGCAGGCCGCTGAGGGTCAAATAGGCGTTCATCGGGCTCATGACGCAGCCGAGGTCGCGCAGCAGCTGCGCGCGCACCTTGACGGCGAAGGGGCAGGTGGGAAAGGCGTCGGCGAAGACGAGACCGTGATAGCTCTCGTCCGGCTCGGTCAGGCCGGGATAGCGGCCGCTCGCTTTCCAGTCGAAGCGCCCGCCGTCGACCACGATGCCGCCGACCGACGAGGCGTTGCCGTCGCAATATTTGGTGGTGGATTCGACGACGATGTCGGCGCCGTGCTCCAACGGCCGGCAGAGCGCCGCCGAGGCGAGGGTGTTGTCGATAATCAGGGGCACGCCGGCCCGTTTCGCGACGCGGGACCATTTTTCAAAATCCAGAACGGTCAGCGCGGGGTTCGCGAGGGTTTCGGCAAACAGCACCTTGGTGTTGGGGCGCACGGCGGCAAAGAGCTCGTCCTCCGGCAGGTCGGGGTCGACGAAGGTGTGCTCGATGCCGAATTTGGCGAAGGTCACGCCGATGAGGTTGTGGCTGCCGCCGTAGATGTTGGCGCTCGAGAGGATATGGTCCCCGCTTTCGCAGATGTTGAGCAGCGCGCACATGGTCGCCGATTGCCCCGAGGAGGTCGCGGCCGCCGCCGTGCCGCCGTGCAGCAGCGCGATTTTTTTCTCGAGCTGCTCGACGGTCGGGTTCGAGATGCGGGTGTACATATGGGTCGCGCTGGTCAGGTCAAAGAGCGCCGCAACCTCGTCGCAGGTCGAGTAGCGATAGGTCGTGCTCTGCGCGATGGGCACGTTTTGGGGCTCTCCGCCGGTGGCGCGGTAAGCGCCGTGAACGCAGTCGGTTTCAAAGTGATAGTGATTCATGAAGATGTACACCTGGCTTTCTTAGCGTTTTGATGATTGTAGACCCAAAAGGGCCCCTTTGTCAATTGGGCTGATCCTCCTGAATGCGCCGGTGAATATCCTGCATGCGCCGGTCGACCGCGGCGATGTCTTCGGAGCAGGCCTTGAGCTCAAGGGCGATCTCCTGGGCGTTGGTGATGTCGTGCTTATACTTTAATTTGTGCTCCAGGCTGGCCCAGAAGTCCATCGCGATGGTTCGGAACTGGACCTCGACCTTCATCGGGTATTTGGTGTCGGAGAGAAAGATCGGGACCTCGACGATATAGTGCAGGCTGCGGTAGCCGTTCTCTTTGGGCGCGAGGATATAATCCTTGACCTTGACAACGGTGATGTCGTCCTGCTTGGCGAGCATATCCGCCATCGCGTAGATGTCGTCGAGGAACGAGCAGATGATGCGCACGCCCGCGACGTCGAAAATGTTGTCCTCGATGGACTGAATGGAGACGGGCAGGCCCTTGCGATTGAGCTTGTCCAGAATGCTCAACGGCTCTTTAATGCGGGTCTTGATCGATTCGACGGGATTGCGCCGGAATCGCACCGAAAATTCGCGGTCGAGCACCTCGAATTTGGTCTTGACCTCAAGCAGCGCGCAGTTGAACCGCATCATCAGCTCGGCGAACGGCTCCGTTTTTTGTAAAAGCCGCGCGGCACGCTCTTTGTCAAGGGGCGGAAATGACAACGGTTGTTCAGCCTTCATGGTTGTCTGTATGCCTACCTTTCAGGATTTGTTTGCCATTCTATAGTAATTGTATTAAAATAACCTGTAACAGTCAAATCAAAAGGAAAACGCCCGAATGAAGCGGCAAAGAGGCGAAACCGCGGAGTAAGGGCGAGGGGGAGAGAAATGCGGAAAAAACAGATCGGCTTCATCGGCTTTGGCAACATGGCGCAGGCGATCGCGCGGGGGATTGAGCGCAGCCGGGGGACGCTCGGCGCGCAGATGTGCGCCTACAACCCGACCGTTGCGAAGATCACGGCGTTCGGCGGCGGGGTGAGCCCCTGCCCGACCGCGCGAGAGGCTGCGGCGCGCGCGGACTATCTGTTTCTTTGCGTCAAGCCGCAGATGCTCGCCGAGGCGGCGGCACAGCTGCGCGGCGGGTTGTCGCCCGGCGTCATTATTGTCTCAATTCTCGCCGGCGTTTCGGAGCAGAAGCTGCGCGCGGCGCTGCAAACCGACCGGCCCATCGTGCGGGTGATGCCCAACACGCCGCTGCTGGTCGGCTGCGGCGCGACCGCAATCGCGCGGCCGCAGAACATCGCCGAAGAGGATTATGCATTTGTCAAGTCGGTGTTCGCCTCCATCGGCTCGGTCTATGAGATCGCGCCCGATCGGTTTGACGAGGTGATCCCGGTGAACGGCAGCAGCCCCGCCCTGATCTATACCCTTGCGAAGCTGGTCGCGCGAAACGCGGAGAAAAACGGGATGGATTTTGAACAGGCCCTGCACATGTTCGCGGATACCCTCGCGGGCAGCGCGAGGATGATCAACGAGTCGGGCTATGACATCGACACGCTGATTCGGATGGTCTGCTCGAAGGGGGGCACGACCCTCGCCATGCTCGACGCGCTCGACGCGGAGGATTTTTCCGGCATCGTCGGCCGCGGGCTTGACGCGAGCGTGCGGCGCGCGAAGGAGCTGGGCAAAGCATGAAACAGCTGCGAAAACTGGTTGCGCTGCTCGTCATCGCTGCCTTTGCCTTCGCCGGATTTTTGTATCTTCGCGAGCAGGCGAGCGCGCCCGCGCCGCCTTTGCAGGAGGAGGCGGGGCCTGTACAGCAGCCCGATTCGCGGGGGCCCGA
>CAZKRQ010000033.1:0-10754 GCA_964555125.1 uncultured Oscillospiraceae bacterium | reverse complement strand
CAATTTCAACGCTTTGTAGAAATATTATCCGCCCTTTTGCGGCGGAAATCAATTCGCCGAATCCACAAAAACCCGCGTGATAGTTTGTGAAGAGAGACAAATTTTGTTTGTAATTCTGATAAAAAGTTGAAATGTAAAGGGGCGGTAGGCTATACTGTGCTAGACACAGCGCGGAGAGGCGGGGCGAAGGATGAGCTTTGTTGCGGAGAATCTGGATATGCTCAGGGAGATCGCGAGATGCATTGCGAGGCAGTTCGGGCCGAACTGTGAGGTCGTGATCCACGACCTGACGCTGCCCTATGACCACACGATTGTCGCGATCGAAAACGGGCATGTGACCGGAAGGCGTGTCGGCGACGCGGGCACCAATACCGGGCTCGAGATTCTGCGGGGGACCGCGCCCTGCGAGGATCGGTATAATTATGTCAATCACTCCCGAAACGGGCATATCCTGCGCTCTTCCTCGAAGTATTTTCGGGACAGCGAGGGAAAGCCGGTCGGCAGCCTGTGTATCAATTATGACGTGACGGATCTCGTGCTGGCGCAGCGCAGCATCCAGAACGCGGCCAATCTGACGGATACGGACGACACCCGCGAGGTTTTCACAAGCAACGTCGACGAGTTGCTGGAGCAGCTGATGCAGGACACCGTCGCGCGCATTGGCAAGCCGGTTGAGCTGATGACGAAGGAGGACAAGGTCGCGGCGATTCGCCATCTCGACGAAAAAGGGGCCTTTCTGATTAAGAAATCGGCGGAGCGCGTCTCGGAGTTTTACGGCATATCGAAATTCACCTTATATAATTATCTCGGCGAGGGGAAGGACGCGCGGGAGCTTGAAAAAAACGCCGGGCGCCGCGGCCAGAAAAAGAGCGAAGAATAAAGAAAGCCGCCCGGCCGTGTGGGAATCTCTCCCGCGCGGCCGCGCCGTTTTCCGGCAATGGAGCCGAAGAGAGTCCCGTTCAGGCCGGAAACCGAAGGTTTATGGCGATACATGTCGGTGGCTCTGTTCTCCGGCATTTCCGCCCGGGTCAGGGAAGGAAAAACGGCCGACGGGGCTAAGCGATAAATGAGAACCGGCCCGCGCCCGAAGCAAATTCGGGCGCGGGCCGGCTGCGGTTTTGCAGGGAAAAATCAAAAGCGATCGGGGAGAAAATCGCGAAACGCGTCGAGGAGCGACTCGGTGCGGCGGTCGCTGTCCGCGTATTTCCCGTCCGAGCGCAGCGCCATGCGGGGCGCGACAAAAACGGCGCAGACGAGGCCGCGTGGGTCCTCCTTCGCCAATCGACGGAAGAAATCGAGCTGCCAATCGGGGTCCTCGGCGTTGAAATCGCAGGCCATCACCGCGCCGCGGCCGCGCATCGCGCTTTGCAGGGCGCGCAGCTGATCGAAGTCGCCCATGGAAAAGTTGTTGACGGCGGTCAGGCCGCGCAGCCGCGAGACGGTTTCGATCTGGTGGCGGGCGCTGCCGCAAAAATGCATCGAGCCGCCGCCGAACGCCGCGAGCAGGCGCTCGTTATAGGGCGCGACGAATTCGCGGTAGTGCGCCGCGCCGACAGCGACGACGTCGTCGTCCGAAAAGGCGACGCCGCCAAAGCCCCTGGGCAGCTCGATCGCGTGCGGATAGGCGTCGCCGTCGAGCGCGTGGCCCGCGTGCTCCTTCTGCACCTTGACCCAGTCGATGAGCACATCGGTGCAGAAATCCATCAGCTCGTGCACGGCGTCGGGCTCCTCATACATCCAGGCAAAGAGGGTTTCGACGCCGGCGAGGCTGAGCGCAATATTGAACGGGCCCTGACAGTCGGTCACGCAGACGGGCACATCCGTGCGCGCCTTCATATAGTCGATGCAGGCGAGAACGCGGGGCATCTGGCCGTCGCGATAGGGATCGGGCTTTTTCAGCTTTTTGAGATCGGCCGGATCCCGCAGAATGGATCCTGTCAGCGACGGGTCCGCGTCGGGGAAGTAGGCGACCCCTGCGCCGAGCGCGGACGGCACGACCGTCGTGCCGTACCACGGGTGCAGCACGGGGACATAGTCGTCGGGCAGGTCGCGCAGATGCCGCTCGATTTTGCGCATCTGGTAGTCGAACATGACGGCGGGCTCGAGATAGTCCGGCGGGATGTCGTATTGGCCGCAGAGTGCATAGTTGACGTCGGAGAGAATCAGCGCGGGGCGATCGGCGTTTTCCCCGCGCCACACCGCCGCGAGGCGCGCGCGGGCCGCGTCGATGCGGTCCGCATAGCGCGCGGCGAGGTGAAGACGGCCGCCCGCCTCAGCAGTATTTGGGGTCATAGGAGTCGACCGGCTCTTTGGCGGTGTCGTAGAACGCGACGATATTCTCAAGGCAGGTATCCGACTGGATGTGGTGCGCGGGAGAGAGGATATAGCCGCCCTCGGCGCCGAGATATTTCTTGTAGTCGCGCACGGTCTGGATGATCTCCTGCTTGGTGCCGAACGGCATGAGATTCTGCACGTCGATCGCGCCGAAAAGGGTCAGCCGTTTGCCGAACCGCTTTTTGATCTCGTAGGGATTCATCGCGAGCGGCTGGATCGGGTTGATGACGTCGAGGCCGATGTCGGCGAGTTCGTCGAGCGCGTCGGCGCAGTTGCCGCAGGAGTGATAGGCGATGACGATGTCCTTCTTTACCTTGCGGAACTCGGCGAAGATATATTCATAGCGGGTCTTGAGATATTTGCGCCACATGGGCAGCGAGATCATCATGTTGCGCTGGGTCGCGATGTCGTCGCCGAGCCAGATCATATCCGCGCCCGCCTCGATCATGTGCAGGCCCGCCCTGAGGGGGAACTGCATGATCTTGTCGAAGAGCTCGTTGGTGTAGTCCTCGTCGGCGGCCATGTCGAACATCATGTCCTCCATGCCGTGCAGATACCACGCGGTCTCGAAGATAGAGCACTGGCAGGACCCGATGATGAATTTTTCCTTGCCGTATTTCTCGACCGCGGCCTTGACGTGGGTGTAAAGGGAGGGATCGTCGGGATCGGGGATTTTGTAAGCGCGCATCTTCTCCCCGTCGGGGTCGTCGCGCAGCGCGCCGCCCACGATCTCGGTATATGCGCCCGTCTCGTTTTCAACATTGCGCCACTCGACGCCGAATGGGCAGGTGTAGGTCGGCGTGTCGTACATATAATAGCTGTTCTCGATGCCGACGGTCGTCTTGATGAGGTCGTTGCCCATCACAAAGCCGAGGTCGTCCTCTTCCTGGCCGAAGGCGTCGCGCAGAATCTTGGCCGCCTCGGGCGTATAGGTCGCGGAAATGGGGGGACGGTCGGGCTCTTCATGGGCGAGGGCCATAAAAGTGCGTTCACGGGAAGTCATATGCGGGTATCCTCCTTGCAGATTGATTTTTGTCTGCCTTTAGTGTAAGGCCGGCGGGGCGATTTGACAATGGAGGCATTTTGTGTAAATATGGAATATTGTAAAGACTTTATCGGAAACGGATCGGGGGGACGCGCTTTGTTCCGTCACTATGAGGCGTATGCATTTGAAAACGGGATGGACAGGCAGCATACCGGCCTGGCGCCGGTTGGGATGGGGAGCCTGGACGCCCAGCCCAATTACGAGGTGCGGCCCCGCGTGATGCAGGATTATTATCTGGTCTGGCTGCGGCGCGGCGCAGGGGAGCTGCGCAGCGAGGGAAAGCGGTTTTCTCTGCGCGCAAAGGATCTCTACCTGCTGTTCCCCGGCGTGGTGCACGCCTACGCGACCGACCCGCGCGATCTGATGGAGATGTTCTGGATTGGGTTTAACGGCGCCGACGTGCCGCAGCTGGTCGAGACGGCGCGGTTTTCGCCCGGCGCGCCGGTGTTTTCCGCGGCGGGCTTCCCCGAGATCGAGGCGATTATGGACGAAATGATCGCGAGCGGGCAGGATACGCGCCCGAGCGGCTTTTACTCGCTGTGCGGAAGCCTTTACCGGCTGTTCGGGAAGCTGATGGCGCTGCGCACCCCCAACGCGCCGCGCGGCGACCGGGAGCGCGCCCATTCCCGCATCGTCAACGACGCGCACAATTTTCTCAATATCCATTATGCCCAGCCGGTCGCCATCGCGGATGTCGCCGCGCATATCGGCGTCAGCAGGGCGACCCTCGCGGCGCTCTTCCGCAAGGAGCTCGGCGTGACGCCGTCCGACTATCTCGCCTATGTGCGGCTCAAGCAGGCGGCGAATCTGCTGAAGAACACCACGCTTTCCATCGCGGAGGTCGCGCATTCGGTCGGCTATGTCGACGCGCTGTATTTCTCAAAGGTCTTTGCGAAGCGCTACGGGATGCCGCCCAGCCGCTACCGGCGAGAATGCGCCGAAAAAGCAGGGCGGCGCGAAGACGCTTGAAAACGGCAGAAGACAAGCGCCGGAAAGGGCCTTTTATCACAACGTGCGCTGCATTTTTTGCGAAGACGCTTTTTCATTTTGCCCTGTCCGCTGTTGACGAAAGGTTTTTCTGCGCCGGCAGAAGCCGGTGGATATTACAGCGCGAAAGCGGCGCGGCAATAAAAAACGCCCTGCGGTGCGGACGCACTGCGGGGCGTTGTCTGCGATAAAGGCGGGGTCGCGGTCAGACCGACGCGCGGCATTCCTGCACGATCCTGTGCATCTCCGGCCACTTTTCATTCATCTCCTGAACCAGCTTGAACTGGGTGCGGCAGCGGTCGAGATTGTGTTCGGGGCGGTGAATCTTGAAATAGACGTCGCCCTCCAGATAGTCGGTGAGGAAGCGCACGCCGCACTCCATCGTCATCGCCTTGGCGGCGAGCGGCATACAGCGAATCTCGTTTTCGGTCAGCTTGCCGCCGCAGCCCTCGAGGAAGCCGCGGGTGCAGGCCTCATAGAGCTCGAGATCGAAATGCACCTTGTCGAGGTCGGTCTCGTCCTCGGCGGCGGTGTTGGCGCCGTAGCGGATCGCGTCGCCGAAATCGTGGATCGCGAGGCCGGGCATGATGGTGTCGAGATCGATGACGCACAGCGCCTTGTGCGTCGCGGCGTCGAAGAGCACGTTGTTGAGCTTGGTGTCGTTGTGGGTGACGCGCAGGGGCAGCTCGCCGCGCTGGGTCATATAGGTCAGCTCGCAGACGGATTCGCGCTGGCTGAGGGCGAACGCGATTTCGGGCTGCACCCCGGCGGCGCGTCCGAGCGCGTCCGCCTTCAGCACCCGGTCAAAGGCCTCATAGCGCTTGACCGTGTTGTGAAAATCGGGGATCGTTTCGTGGAGGGTCGCGGCGGGATATTCCGCCAACTGGCGCTGAAATTTGCCGAATGCAAAGCCGGTTTCATAAAACAGGGTCTTATCCGCCGCTTCCAGACATACGCTGTCCGGCACGAAAATATACATGCGCCAGACCTCGCCGTCATGCTCGAGGTAGGGATTTCCGTCCTGTGTGGAGACGAGATGCATCACCTCGCGGGCGGGGTCGTCGACCCGGGCGGCGAGATAGGCGGTCACCTCGGCGATATTGCGCATCAGACCCTTGGTGTCGTGAAAAATCGTCGTGTTGATCTTTTGCAGGATATAGCTTTTGCCGGCGGTCGTGTCGACGCGGTAGGTCGTGTTGATATGGCCGTTGCCGGCGGGATAGATTTTAACGGGGTCTCCCTCAAGCTTAAATTGTTCGGCGATCGTTTGCAGCATGATTTATTCCTCCCAGAGCTTTTCAGGATAGACGCCGTCGCGCGCCATCTGTTCGAGCGCGTTGAAGACGGGCTCGCGGTCCTCGTGATAGGTCACGCCATACCACTTTTCGTCGGTGCGCAGCACGGCGACTTGCGCTTTGCCCTCCTCGATCAGCTTGCCGGGGATAAAGGGGAGAAAATACTCGCATTTGAGCGGGTTAACGGGCAGGCTTTCACGCAGAAAGACGGGGAACCGGGCCTTGATCTCCTCCATGACGGAGTGGCGGAAGCCCCAGAGATTCATCGAGACGACCGTGCCGTCGGGTACAAACTCCTCGCCGCCCTCTTCGGTAATCAGCGCGCCGCCCGGCGCTTTTTCTATGTGCAGCCGCTCGACGATGCCGCGCAGCAGCCCGTCGCGGTCGACCTCGCAGACGCCGCGCGAGACATAGCCGTTCTCGGTCAGGGTGTTTTCGATGCGATAGCCGACCATCGCGTGCCGGCTGCCGTCCCCCTGCGCGGCGAGAAAGTCATAGATCGCGCTGAATGCGGTGCGGCCGTAAAAATCGTCGGCGTTGATGACGGCGAACGGCCCGTCGACAAGATCGTAGGCGCTGAGCACGGCGTGCGCGGTGCCCCAGGGCTTTGTGCGCCCCTCGGGGACGGAGAAGCCGTCGGGAAGCGCCTCGAGCCGTTGATAGGCGTAGGCGATCTCGGCCTTGCCGCGGATGCGGCGGGAGATTCTCTCCTCAAAAAGCGCCTCCATCTCGGGCTTGATGATAAAGATAAATTTGCGGAAGCCCGCGAGATAGGCGTCGTAGAGGGAATAGTCGATGATGAGATGGCCTCGGCTGTCGATCGGGTCCAGCTGCTTGAGGCCGCCATAGCGGCTGCCCATGCCGGCAGCCATCACGAGCAAAACGGGTTGTTTCATGTTGTTTTCACCTTGTCTCAATAAATTTTTGCAGGCGGGCGTCTTGCAAATCCGCGCGCCAAAAGTTATGATGCATATATACTGGAACAGGAGAGGAAATCATGCTGAGAAATCTGAATCGCCTGTCCTTTGCGGGGTTTGGGGATATTGTCGAGCATTTTGACGGCGGCGAGCTCGAGAACGAGGCCCTGTGGCAGGTGGAGCATGTCGAGCTGTGCCACGGCCGCAGCAGCGGCTTTATCGTGAGCGACGCCCCGACCTATATCGACTACGACACGGGGATGGCGGTGCTGCACGTGGCGGCCGCCGCGAAGCCGGACGAAATCCTCAGCTTTTATCTGGATAAAACGGTGCGAATCCATCCCGAGGTGTGCTTTCGCGTCAGCGCGCTGGAGGACAGCTGCTCGGTCAACGTCGCGGTCAGGCGCGGCGCGCAGCGCAGGGAAATAGCCCTCGCGCCCAAGGCGGCGCCGGCAAAAATCCTCCCCTCCTTCGAGCTGGACAACATCACCACTCTTTTTTATCAGGAGAAGGAAAAGGGCTTTCGCTTTAAGGGCGAGTCGCACCGGCAGTATGAGCTCACCTATGTCGACAGCGGGCGGATGCACAGCGTGATCGGCGGGCAGGACATCGAGATGAGCCAGGGCGAGCTGATGATTTACGGGCCGGATCAGTGGCACTCGCAGTATGCCGACGAGGATACGTCGGCGTGTTTTATCACCATCTCGTTTGACCTTGAGAGCAAATATGCGCCGCTGCTGGCCTGCCGCAAAATGCGCGTCGGCTTCAGCGCCGCCGAGCTGCTCAAAAAGCTGCTCGCGGAGGCGGACAGGCCGGATGACTTCAGCAGCGATATGATTCTCAGCTATCTGCGTCAGTTTCTCGTGCAGCTGCTGCGGCAGATCCTCGAGGGCGGCGGCGAGGAGCACCTCACCACCAGCTTCACCCTCAACAATGAGAATTATATCGTCGACAGCGCTATTCGGTATGTGTCCGCGCATATTTACGAGAAAATACCGGTGAGCCGTCTCGCGAAGGAGGTCGCGGTCAGCCCCTCCTACCTCGCGACGCTGTTTCAAAAGCATCTGGGCATTTCGCCCGGCGAGTATATCCGGCGCGAAAAGTTGGAGGAGAGCAAGGCGCTGATCAAAGAGGGGCGGCTCAACTTCACGCAGATCGCCGATAAGCTGGGCTATTCAACAGTGCACCACTTTTCCAACCAGTTCAAGGCGAGAAACGGGCGCACGCCGACCGAATATTCCCGGGCGATGCGGGAGTGAAAGCCTCAGGCGGGAAGGGTCAGCGCAGCTCGAAATCCCATTCGTTGACATAGGTCTTTTGTGCGTCGAGGCGAACGAGGTCGGGCTGGGCCGCGAGATCCTCGACCACGCCGCTGCGCGCGGGCAGCGAGCTCCACGGCTCGAGGCAGAGGAACGGCGCGGCGACGCGTTTGGTGTGCCAGATGCCGATATATTTCATCTGCGGGTAATGCATGGTGATCGCGTGCCGGCTCTTCTGCGAGTGCAGCACGACCGTGTCGCCGCTGTCGCGCAGGATGATCGCGTCGTTGTCGAACAGATCGTGCCGCAGCGGCAGATCGTGGCCGCCCTTGAGCGGATAGGGCGCGCGCTCCTCCGAAATCTGGTTGTCGGGGTTGACGATCACGCGGCGCGGCTCCTGCGTGTTGTTGAAGGTGAGGTAATAGTCGGTCAGGTCCAGTCCCTCGTCCAGCGGCATCATAAAGCCGGGATGGCCGCCGATGCCGAAATACATCGCCTTGTCGCCGTCGTTGCGCACGGTGTAGGTGACGAAAAGCCTGCTGCCCTCAAGGCGATACTGAACGCGATAGGTAAATTCAAAGGGGTAGACGGCGCGGCTCTCGTCGCATGACTGATAGGTGAAGCGCAGCTCGTTGCCGGAGCCGCCCTCGAAGGAGAGCTCGCTGTAGTGCAAAAAGCCGTGCAGGCACATCTCGTATTGTCTGCCCTCAAAGGTGTAGACGCCGCCGGTGCTGCGGCCGATATAAGGGAACAGGTTCGGCGCTTTTTCGTCCCAGAACGCGGGGTCGGCCTGCCAGAGCCACTCCCGGCCCGCGCGGTCGCGGATGGATTGCAGCTCGCCGCCGCGGGTCGAGACCGTCACGGTCAGCGCGTCGCTTTGAATCGTATGGTTCATCATCATGTTCTCCCTTTCAAATCGCATTAAAGCGAACTGTTTTTCAACTCATATTAAAAGTATACGAAAACCGGCGAAAATTCAACCCCGAGAGGGTCAAATACATGCGAAAGTTTTATATTCTTGTTAGCAATTTTCAGCGAAGGGCTTGAAAAAGCACGACATGGGGAGCAGAGCGGCGAAAAGCCGCATCGCAGGGAGAGAACCGGCGAGGCGGGAACGGCCTGCCGCTTCTGTAAAAAAATGCCGTTTGATAGAGACAGGGAGAGTTTATATGAGCAAAAAAACGCCGCTTGCGCAGCTTTTGCGTCCGAATACGCTCGACGAGGTGTTTGGGCAGCGCCATTTATTGCAGAAGGGATGCGTGTTTCGGGATGTGATCGATAAGGGCGCGATCCCGAATATGATTTTTTTCGGGCCGTCGGGCGTGGGCAAGACCACGGTCGCGAGCATTATCGCGAAAAACAGCAGGATGCAGCTCTTCAAGCTGAACGGCACCTCGGCGTCGACGGCGGACATCAAGGAGGTCATCGCCGGCGCGGACACGCTGGCGGGCATGAACGGGGTATTGCTGTATCTCGACGAGATTCAGTATTTCAACAAAAAGCAGCAGCAGTCGCTGCTTGAGACCGTGGAGGAGGGTTCGGTGACACTGATCGCGTCGACCACCGAAAACCCCTATTTTTACGTCTATAGCGCGCTTCTTTCGCGCTGCACGGTGTTTGAGTTTAAATCGCTCGACTACACCGACGTGCGCGGCGCGGTCGACCGGGCGTTTTCGCTGCTCGAGCAGGGAGAGGGCGTGCGCTATGCGGTGAGCGGCGAGACGCGCGACCATATCGCCAAGACGGCGGGCGGAGACGTGCGCAAGGCGCTCAACGCCGTCGACCTGCTTTCGGCCGCGGCGCGCGAAGAGAACGGCGTGAAGACCGTGACGCCGGAGGCGGCGGCGCAGGTGTGCGCGCGCTCGGCCGCGCGGTATGACAGAGCGGACGACGTGCACCACGACCTGCTTTCGGGGCTGCAAAAATCGGTGCGCGGCTCGGACCCCGACGCGGCGCTGCACTATCTCGCGCGGCTTCTCGAGGCGGGGGACCTGCTCTCGCCCTGCCGCCGCCTGCTGGTTATGGCGAGCGAGGATGTCGGCCTGGCCTATCCGCTCGCCGCGGTCGTTGTCAAAAGCTGTGTGGACAGCGCGTTGCAGCTCGGGCTGCCCGAGGCGCGCATACCGCTCGCGGAGGCGGCGGTGCTGCTCGCGACCGCGCCGAAAAGCAATTCGGCCTATCTCGGCGTCGACGCCGCGATGGCGGATGTGCGCAACGGGGAATTCTCCGATGTGCCGCTGCACCTCAAGGGAACGGGCTATTCGGGCGCGGCCAGGCTCGGGCGCGGGGTCGAGTATATCTACCCGCACGATTACCCCAACCACTGGGTCGAGCAGCAATATCTGCCGGATAGCCTTGTCGGCAAAAAATATTATGAATACGGCGAGAATAAAACCGAACAGGCGGCCAAAGCCTATTGGGACGCGATCAAGAGACAAAAAAGCAGAGACGGCGGGGAGCGATAGAGCGGCGTGAAGAAGCCGCTTCCATAGCCGAACGCCGGATGGGCCGGGAGCTTGCGGCCGGACAGGGCAGCTTTTCCTGAACCGCCGCCGCGCTTTGTCGGCAGATGGCCCGCTTCGTTTTCTTAACTCACTACCACTTGAGCGGTGTTTTTCAATAATGTGACGAAAAAAGGAGAGGACCGGCGAGGCGGCGGCGAGGGCGCGCCCGTTTTGGGTCTTGTCAGTTGAGAAAACTGCCGGTTTATGTCGAAAAAAGCTTCCGCAACCCAAAGTTGCGGAATAGTTGGTGGAGGCAACGGCGTCTGATATGGCAGAATCAGCGCAAAGGAGGTGTTCTTTTGGTGAGGATAGGATATTCAGTGGTTGTGGGACTGGTCCTGTTTTTGGCGCTCTCAGCGCTGTTCGTTTATTTCATTGTCCTCGTTATCCGGGCGCTGCGCAAGTATATTCAG
>CAZKRQ010000032.1:0-10858 GCA_964555125.1 uncultured Oscillospiraceae bacterium | reverse complement strand
GTTGCCCTGCCCCTCGATGAGCGGATAGCGCATCGAAAAGGTCTGCGCAAGGCGGACCATCGCGTCGTAAACCGACGCGTCGCCGTGGGGGTGATAGTCCGCGAGCACGGCGCCGACAATATTGGCGCTTTTGCGGGTCGGCTTGTCGTGGGTCAGGCCGTTTTCATTCATCGAGTAGAGAATGCGGCGGTGCACCGGCTTTAATCCGTCTCGCACGTCGGGCAGCGCGCGCGACACAATGACCGACATCGAGTAATCGAGAAAGCTCTGCTTGATCTCTTTTTCAATGTCGACGGTTTTGAGCGTTTCGTTGGCGAACCTGTTTTCTTCCATGTCTTATCCTCTGTTCCCGGGGCGGGAAGGCGTCTCCCGCCCATTTCTTATGTAGGCTTGTTGTCCCCGCCGGGCTCTCTTACATCCACCTGCGAATATGAAAATTCTTTGTTCCGAGCTGCTTCTGCATCAACGCGATAAATGTGTCGGGGACCTGCGCGCGGGGCAGGCAGATCGCGCCGGAGCGGGAGTCGATGCGCACCACGTTGGGCCCGGCGTCGATCGCCGCAACGTCGCTGTTCAGGGTGCGAAATACCGTCTTTCCCTCATATTCCACAACCGCGACATAGGCCTCCTCCTCGGAAAAATCCACCGCGAGCACCCTCTTGCCGATTTCCGCCGCCGTCATATCCACCCGTTTGCCGATATAATAGAGAATGAGGATAAAGACAAGCACGATGGCGGCGTAGGCGGCGAGCCACCCGAAGCCGGGCGTCTCCACCCGCAGAAAATAGCGCGCAAACGCGACCGCGAAAACCAGCATGAAGAGAAGCGTCGTGATGGGCGCGACATAATTGCGCACCCCGATCTCCCAGCGGGCGACGATCTTCGCCTCTTCCTCGTTGAAGCGGAACGGCTTGGAATACATCAGTCAGCACCTCGGCTTTCCCTTTACACGTCCAGATTCTGCACGTATTTCGCGTTTTTCTCGATGAATTCGCGGCGCGGCGGCACCTTATCTCCCATGAGGATGGTGAACGCCTCGTCCGCCTTTGCCGCGTCCTCGATCTCGACCTTGATCATAATGCGGTTTTCGGGGTTCATGGTCGTCTCCCAGAGCTGCTCGGGGTTCATCTCGCCGAGACCCTTATAGCGGTTGATGCGCGCGTTGCCGCCGAGCTCGGCGTTGATCTGGTCGCGCTGCTCGTCTGAATAGGCATAGCGGACCGTCTGCCCCTTTGAGAGCTTGAAGAGCGGCGGCTGCGCGAGATAAACGTGCCCCTCCTCGATCAGCGGGCGCATATAGCGGAAAAAGAAGGTGAGCATCAGCGTGCGGATGTGGGAGCCGTCGACATCCGCATCGGCCATCACGACGACCCGGCCATACCGCAGCTTGCTCATATCCAGCTCGTCGCCCAGCCCGATGCCGAGCGCCGTCACGACCGGCATCAGCTTGTCGTTGCCATAGACCCGGTCGATGCGCGCCTTTTCGACGTTGATCATCTTGCCCCACAGCGGCAGGATCGCCTGAAAGCGGCGGTCGCGCCCCTCCTTGGCCGAGCCGCCGGCCGAGTCCCCCTCGACGATATACAGCTCGGTGCCCTCCGCGCCGCGCTCGGTGCAGTCGGCGAGCTTGCCGGGCAGAGAGGCGGTCTCCAGCGCCGATTTGCGGCGGGTCAGGTCGCGCGCCTTGCGCGCGGCCTCCCGCGCGCGCGCCGCGCCCAGCGCCTTCTCAAAGATCACCTTGGCGGTCGCGGGGTTTTCCTCAAAGAAATCGCTCAGCTTCTGATAGGTCATGTTCTCGACCATGCCGCGCATCTCGGTGTTGCCGAGCTTGCCCTTGGTCTGGCCCTCAAACTGCGCCTCCTGCAGCTTCACGCTGATGATGCAGGTCAAACCCTCGCGCACGTCGTCGCCGGTCAGGTTTTTGTCGTTGTCCTTGAGCAGGCCGTGCTTGCGCCCGTAATCGTTGAAGACGCGGGTCATCGCGTTTTTAAAGCCCTGCTCGTGGGTGCCGCCGTCCACCGTGTGGATGTTGTTCGCGAAGGAGAGCAGCAGCTCGTTATAGCTGTCGTTATACTGCATCGCGACCTCGGCCTCGCTGTGGTCGTTGCCGGTCTTGAAATAGATCACGTCGGGGTGCAGCGTCTCGAGCTGGCGGCGGGCGTGGATATGCTCAACAAAGGAGCGGATACCGCCCTCATAGTGCATTATCTCCTCTACCATCTCCCCGCCGCGCTCGTCGCGCAGCGTGATGCGGATGCCCGCGTTGAGAAACGCCTGCTCCCGCAGACGGGTCTCCAGCGTCTCATAATCAAAGTGCAGCTCTTCAAAGATTTCGCCGTCCGGCTTAAACTGTACGGTCGTCCCCCGCCCGTCGGAATCCCCGACACAGGTCAGCGGACCGTCCTCGACGCCGCGCTGAAAGCTCTGTTCATACCGCTTTCCGTCCACCTCGACCGCAACCTTCAGCCATTCCGAAAGCGCGTTGACGACCGACGCGCCGACGCCGTGCAGGCCGCCGGAAAAATGATAGCCCTCGCCGCCGAACTTTCCGCCCGCGTGCAGAACGGTGAACACAACGGTGACCGCGGGCAGGCCCGTCTTGGCCTGAATGCCGACGGGGATACCCCGCCCGTTATCCCGCACCTCGATGATGTCCCCCTCCTGGATGGCGACCTCAATGTCGGTGCAGTAGCCGGCGAGCGCCTCGTCGATGGAGTTGTCCACAATCTCATAAACCAGATGGTGCAGGCCGCGCGGGCCGGTGGAGCCGATATACATGCCCGGCCTTTTTCTCACCGGCTCCAATCCTTCGAGCACCTGGATCTCGTCCGCGCCGTAATGCGTCTCCAGCTCTTCTCCCGTCTGCTGAAATTCCTTCATCTCATCCATATTTTTTCTCCGTTTCCTGGGGTTAATAGTCC
This sequence comes from uncultured Oscillospiraceae bacterium, assembly GCA_964555125.1. Lineage (GTDB taxonomy): Bacteria > Bacillota > Clostridia > Oscillospirales > Ruminococcaceae > CAZKRQ01. The sequence goes on along the minus strand of CAZKRQ010000032.1, from coordinate 7,937 downwards.
ATGTTTTCCGACCGTTTTGTGAGCGTCGCGGGGGAAATTCCCGAAATATACAGCCTGGTTTTTCCGCCTTCACAACACAACACAAAGCTTTTGGGCAGATCGTCGCTGACCGTCAAAACCTCGTTTCTCCTGGTCGCCGCCTTGAGAAATTCCCTTGTTCTTTTTTCAACAGAACAGGTATCGATGTCGAAAATTCCGATCACACTTTTGTCGTTGACAACCGTGCCCGACCCGAGATGCAGATACATACGCACTCCTGTTTTTTCTTTCTTCATGCAATCAGTATAGCGGCGCGCGGCCGTACATTTCGTCGTTATCTTGTGCGCAGCGCGCCGTTTTCCATCCTGAACACCCTGGCGTCGGCGCGGCGCGCCACCAGCTCGGGGTCGCAGCAGGTCACGATCGCCTGTGTGTTGCGGATATTCTCTATCAGATAATCCTGCCGGGCGTTGTCCAGCTCGCTGAGCACATCGTCCAGCAGCAGCAGCGGCCGTTCTCCGAGGCGCTTCTCCATCAGCTCGGCCTCCGCCAGCTTCAGGCTGAGTACGGCGGTGCGCTGCTGTCCCTGCGAGGCATACAGCTTGCTGTCCTGTCCGTCAAGCGAGATCTCGAGGTCGTCCCGGTGCGGGCCCAGCGTGGAAAAGCCGCTCTTTATATCGGTGCCGCGCTGCGCCGCCAGCCTCTCAAGACCCGCGGCGGCCTGCGTGTCCCCCTCTTCAAACAGGTGGGAGACATAGCGAAACGAGAGCCGCTCGCCGCCGCCGCTGATGCCGCGGTAATTCTCCTGCGCGATCGGCAGCAGCTCCCCGACAAATTCCCGCCGCTGCGCCGTGATCGCGGCGGCCGCCTCGACGAACTGCGCGTCGTAGACGTTGAGCAGCTCATAGGCGGCGCCGACATAGCCGCAATCCTTGAGCAGGCTGTTTCTCTGGGCGACAAGCCGGGTGAAGCGCCGCAGGTTTTGCAGATAGCTGGGCGAGATCTGACAGAGCGCGGTGTCGATAAATTTCCGCCGCATCTCGGGCGCGCCCTTCACGAGGGTCAGATGCTCGGGCGAAAAAACCACGCAGCAGAATTTTCCCGCAAGCGCCGCCGCCTTTGTCTCGGCGCCCTGATTCAGCGAGGCGACGCGGCCCTTTTCTCCGATGCGCAGCCGGATCGCCTGCTCCCGCCCCTCCGAAAAGAAGCGGGATTCGATCTGCGCGAAGTCGCAGTCCCGCCGGATCAGCGAACTGTCCTTGCCGGTGCGGAAGCTCCGCGCGCCCGTGAGCAGAAAAACACTCTCGAGCAGATTTGTCTTGCCATGCCCGTTGCGGCCGCAGATGACATTGACCGCCGCGGAGGGCTCAAATTCCAGCGCGAGAATGTTGCGATATTGCAGGCATTTATGAATGGTCAGATACACGGGCCGATGACCTCGTAGCGCGCGCCGCCCACGGCGACAATCTCACCGCCGCACAGCTTTTTTCCCCTCTGGGTGCATATGTCGCCGTTGACCGTCACAGCGCCCCGCTGGATCAGCTCTTTTGCCTCGCCGCCGCTCGGCAGCGCGCCCGCAAATTTCAAAAACTGTTGCAGGGTGATGAATTCGGTGTGGATTTGGACCTGGTTCATGGCTGATTCTCTGTCTTGATGCGCACGGGCAGAACGAGGAACAGAAAATCTCCCTCCTGCTCCTGTGTCGGCAGCACCTTCATCGGCGCGCCGGGCCCGTTGATCTCAAACACGACCTCGTCGCAGCCGCTGTAGCGCAGCGCGTCGAGCATATAGCGGTTGTTAAAGCCGATCTCCACGGCCTCGCCCTCGATCGCGCAGGGGATCTCGTCGTAGGAGGTGCCCGTCGCGGTCGTGCAGGTCAAAACCACCCGGCCGTCGTCAAAATTGAAGCGGATCGGGCTTTTGAAGCGGTCGTTGATGATGAGGGAGGCGCGGTCGATCGCGTCGACCATGGCGCGCACGTCGATGGTGACGCGGGTGCGCCACGCCGGCGGGATGGATTTTTTATAGTCGAGAAAGTCGCCCTCCAGCAGGCGGGTGACGACGGTATAGCTGCCGAGCGTGAAGACCGCGTTGCGCCGCGCCGTGCCGATGGATACGTCGTTTTCGCCGTCCCCGATCAGCTTGGAGACCTCCGAGAGGGTCTTGCCGGGCACGATGAAGCTCTTAAAATTGCTCGAGACGACGTTTTCGATGCGGGTGCACACCGCGAGGCGGTAGCCGTCGACCGAGACGAGGGTGAGCCCCGCCTCGTCGATGATAAATTTTGTGCCGGTGTGCACCGGCTTCTGATCGCTGGCCGACACGGCGTAGATCGTCTTTCCGATCATCTCGCGCAGCTGCGCGCCCGGCAGCGTCAGCGTGTTGTCGGTGTCCGGGATCGGCATCTCGGGAAAATCGGAGGCGGGTATGCCGATAAAGTTGAATTTCGTGATACCCCCGCGCACGACAGCCTTGAGGTCGGCGTCGGTCTCGATGGTCACCGTGTCCGACTCGACCTTTCTCACAATATCGCAGAGCAGCCGCGCGCCGAGCACGATCTCTCCCGGTTCGTCGACCTGCGCCTCCATCGAGGCGATGATGCCGATCTCGAGATCATAGCCGGTCATGGTCACGGTCTCGCCCGCCGCTTTAAACAGGATGCCCTCGATCGCGGGAATTGAAGATTTGGCGCTCACCGCTTTGGAGACGCCCGAGAGCACTTCGAGCAGTTCTTCGCGGTCACAAACAATCTTCATGTTGTGTTCTCTCTTTCTTTTTTAAGTCGTTGTTTTTCCTATATAAGGATCTTTTAAACAGGGTTAGTAGTAGGAGGTGTTGATTCTGTTGAAACCGCCGCGCAAAGCGGCTGCCTGTGTGATTTTTCCGCTGTTGAAACGCAGTGCTTTTCTGTGTATCCTTCGTGGATAAAAACAGAAATCGTTTTTTTTCGGTTTAAAAGGTTTAAACCTTTCTGTTGATCGTTTAAAAAGCGGTTGAATTTTTTCTCACTGGTTTTTGCTGTTTTTGATGATGTCCTCAATTAGCTCGCGGGTATGGGAATCGAATTCCATCTGCTTTTGAATTTTGTTGATGGCGTAGACGACCGTCGCGTGGTTGCGCTTTCCGAATTCCTCGCCGATCCTCTCCATCGTCATGCCGGTGACCTCGCGCACGATGTACATCGAGACCTGACGGGGCAGCGAGATAGCGGCGCTCTGCTTGGAGGAGCGGATGTCCTCGGGCGCGACGCTGTAGGTGCGCGCGACCTCGCTGATGATCTTTTCGACCGTGACGGGGAGCGGCTGCTGCTCGCTCATAATGTCCTTGATGGCGTTCTGCGCCAGGCCGATAGAGGGAACAAGTCCCTCCATCTGATAATACGCGTTGAGCTTTTTGACCGCGCCTTCCAGCTGGCGGATGTCGTTTTTGACGTTGGAGGCGATATACTCCGCGACCTCCGTGGAGAGATCGAGGCCGAGCATCTGGGCCTTGCGCAAAATAATGCTGATGCGGGTTTCCACATCGGGGGGCTGCACGTCGGCGAGGAGTCCCCACTCAAAGCGGGTGCGCAGCCGCTCCTCGAGGCTCTTGATCTCCCGCGGCGGCCGGTCGCTTGTCAAAACGATCTGCTTGTGATCATTGAACAGGGCGTTAAAGGTGTGGAAAAACTCCTCCTGGGTCGATTCTTTGCCGCCGATAAACTGCACGTCGTCGACGAGAAGCACGTCTACCGTGCGGTATTTGTCGTGAAATGGCTCGGTGTTGCCTGCCCCGATGGCGGCAATGAGCTCAATGGTGAACTTTTCGCCGTCAATATAGAGCACCTGAAGCTCGGGCCGGGTGAGCGCGAGCTTATTTTTGATCGCGTGCAGAAGGTGGGTTTTTCCCAGACCCGAAGCGCCGTAGATAAACAGCGGGTTATACGCGCGCGCGGGATTGTTTGCGACGGCGAGCGCCGCCGCGTGCGCGAAGCGGTTGTCGCCGCCGACGATAAAGCTTTCAAAAGTATATTCATCGCCGTCGATCCCGGCGGACACCGCCTGTATGGGCGGCAGCGCCTCGGAGGGCTTGGCGCGGCTGATCAGGCGCAGCTCGACGGGGAAGCCCATCACCGATTCAAAGGCCTGTCCGAGAAGACCGAGATAGCGGTCCTCGACGGTGGTCTTGATAAAATCGGAGCTGACCGAGAGGGTCGCCGCGCCGTCCTGATACGAGACGGGCTCCAGACCCTTGAGCCAGAGATTGTAGATTGTCTCGGATTCATTGACCCTGCAATAATCCTTGACGGCGTTGAGGCATTGTTCAAATGATTCCATAAAATGAGGGCGCCTTTCTTGTAGTGGTATGCCGTTGTCTTCGCAGTGCCCCGGCGCGGCGTGCACCGCGAAATAAAATAATACAGATTAAAATATACGATCATATTATAACATAAAAAATGTGGCCGCCGCAACTGGACCGGGGCGGATTCTCGGGGAAAGACGCTGGAAAATCGTGTTTTTTCGCCGAATTGTGGATAAAAATTCTCCCCGTCCGCTTGACTTTTCCTTTCCACTTCATATATACTGATGTTCTGTAAGGCTCACAGTTAAGGAGTAATGGAAAAATGCAACCTACCTACAACCCCAAAAAGCGCAGCCGTTCGCGCGAGCATGGCTTTCTGAAGCGCATGAGCACCAAGAACGGACGGAAGGTCCTGGCCCGCCGCCGTGCGCGTGGCAGAGCGCGTCTGAGCGCATAAGAGAGAGCCGACCGTCCGAACATCTCGAGCGGCAGGCTCTTTTTTTCAGCATGAGCGTTCCCTTTCAGACCATCAACAGGAATTCCCTGTTTTCGCGCACTTACCGCAGCAAGCTCAGCTTTGTCTCGCCTTATGTGATCACCTATGTGGTGCCGCGCAAAAAAGGCCGCGTGCGCGTGGGTGTCACCGCGAGCAAAAAAATAGGGTGCGCGGTCGTTCGCAACCGCGCCCGCCGTGTCGTCAAAGCCGCCGCGTCGCAGGTTCTCCAAAACGCGGACGGCTGTTTCGACGTTGTGTTTGTCTGCCGCAGCGCGACGGCGGCGCAAAAATCCACGGCGCTCGAGCCCATTCTCGCCAAACATCTCAGAAAAGCGGGTGTGCTGCGATGATCTCGCGGTTTCTCATCCGGCTGATTCGGTTTTATCAACAACACCTCTCGCCCCACCTTGGCGCACATTGCCGTTTTACCCCGACCTGCTCTCAGTATACGCTGGAGGCGATCGAGATACACGGCGCGTTCATGGGGCTTCTTTTTGGTTTTTACCGAATTTTGCGGTGTCACCCGTTGTGCAAGGGCGGCTATGACCCGGTCCCGCCCAAACAGCATACGCTGCGCCGGCGGCGGTAAGGGCGGGTTTTTCAAAACCGCGGTGAAAATCCAAAAACGGAAAGACGCAATCTGGTCCCCATCAATAAGGAGATACCGATATGAAAAAAAACAAGCCACTGATTCTGGCGCTGCTCGCCGGCGCCGTGGTGCTCGCGCTTGCGGGCTGCGCGAGCGGCAGCGCGACGGGGTCGTCGTTCTGGGCCTTTATCGCGATTCCCCTGGGCTATATCATGCGCTGGTGCTATATGCTGGTGCAGAACATGCCCTGGGCCTATGTGTGGACGATTCTGCTGTTCACCATCGCGACCAAGCTGCTTCTGTTCCCCCTCGCCGTCTGGCAGCAGAAGGGCACGGCGCGCATGTCCGCCGTCAGCACCCTGATGCAGCAGGTGCAGAAGACCTACGCCAAGGACAAAAACCGCCAACAGCAGGAGATGCAGCGCCTTCAGGAGGAGATGGGCTATAATCCCCTCTCCGGCTGTCTGCCCATGCTGGTGCAGTTCCCCATCATTTTCGGCCTGGTCGAGGTGATTTATAAGCCGCTGACCTATATGCTGCGCCTGCCCGGCGAGCTGTTGACCCTGTTGACCAACAAAACCGTCGAGCTGACCGGCGTCGAGCTGACAAGCGCGACCGCCCGCATGTTTGAGACCAACATCATCGAGCAGGTCAAAACCAACTGGGGCGCGTTCAGCGACCTCGCCGCGCAGTATCCCGCCGAGATGGAGATACTGCATCAGTTCGACATGAGCATGGGCTCGATCAACCTGTGGGAAAAGCCGACCCTTGCCTTTAACCTGATGCTGCTCATACCGCTGTTCTCGGTGGTGACGATGCTCATCTCCTCCCTGATCTCGATGAAGGCCTCCGGCACGCAGGGCCAGCCCGGCAGCGGCAAGGGCATGATGATCAGCATGGCGCTCATCTTCGGCATTTTCTCCTTCACCTATCCCGCCGGCTTCAGCCTTTACTGGGGCTTTCAGAATATTGTGCTGATCTTCCAGTCGATGCTTCTGCGCCGGATGATCAACCCCGAGAAATATAAACAGGAAGCGATCGCGAAATACGAGGAATCCAAAAAGAAACGCAAGAAAAAGTCGACCGCGACCGTTAAGGTCAAGGACAAGGAAACCGGCGAAGTCGTTGAAAAAAATCTCTCGCTCACCGAGCTTGAAAAGCTGCGGCTGCAAAAGGCGCGCGAGCTGGACGACGAGCGCTATAACTGACAGCAAAACGCGGCGGCGACAATCCAATCATGCCGCCTGAAAGGATGACGAAAATGATGCAGGAAATCGTGATGACCGGCAAGACGACCGAGGAAGCGGTCGAAAAAGCGTGCGCGGAGCTCGGCCTTTCCCGCGATGAGGTCACGGTGGAAATCCTCGAGATGCCGCAGAAGAGGCTGTTTGGCTACAGCCCTGCGAAGGTCAAGGTCTCCCGTGTGGAGGACGAGCTCGACGTGCGGGATCTGCTCGCGGGCGGCGCGGGGCCGGAGCCTCACAAGCCGGCGGCGCAGCCGAAAAAGGAGAAGAAGGAGCAGCAGCCCGCGGTCTTTGAGGAGAAGCCGGTTGCCGAAGCGGCGGCCGCGCCGGAGGAGCCGCAGGAGGAAATCGAGCTTGACCGGCTCGAGCCCAGCGCGAAAAAAGCGCTGGATTATTTGCAGGGCATCGCCGCGGGCATCGGCGCGCAGCGGCTCACCTATCGCGCCTTTAAAACCGAAAAGGGCGTAAAATTTGTCCTGGACGGCGAAGACGCCTCGATCGTGATCGGCCGCCGCGGCGAGACGATGGACGCGCTGCAATACCTCTGCACGCTGATCAGCTCCCGCAACGACGACGACTATTGCAAAATTACGCTCGACGTCGCGAATTACCGCCAGAAGCGCGAAAAGACGCTGATCGCGCTCGCCGAGCGGGAGGCGGCGAAGGTCAAAAAGACCCGCTACAGCCAAACGCTCGAGCCGATGAATCCCTATGAGCGGCGCATCGTGCACAGCGCCGTGCAGGGCATCGAGGGCGTCAAGAGCGAATCCGTCGGCGTAGAGCCCAACCGCCGGGTCGTCATCTCGCTCATCAGCGGCGGCAAGCAGGGCTATGACCGCCGCAACCGGGGAGGACGCGGCGGTCACGGCGCGGACCGCCGGGACGGACGGCGCCGCGACCGCAACGACCGGCCCCAGAGTCAGAACCGGCCGCCCGAGCGCACCGAGGCCGCAAAAAAAGCGGACGAGTTCCGCCCGAGCAACAATGTGCCGCTTTACGGCAAGATCGATCTTTAAAAGGGATTTCAACAGCGGATGCGCGCCGGGGTCAAAGGTCGGGGTGTACGGATTTCCGTCTCCGGCAATGGTCCCGGCGCTCGTCGTCGCGCGTCGTCGCAAAGTCCGCTTGGCTCCGTTTCCCCTGTTCGGGAAAACATCGCCTTGCTCCCTTGCTCCTCCTCTTCCCGAAAAGTCAGGGGCGGACTTTTCGGGATAGAAGGTCAAGGGCGTGCGTCGTCGCAAAGTCCGCTTGGCTCCGTTTCCCCTGATCGGGAAAACGTCGCCTTGCTCCCTTGCTCCTCCTCTTCCCGAAAAGTCAAGGACGGACTTTTCGGGATTAAGGTCAAGGG